>CAMZKG010000250.1 GCA_947311105.1 uncultured Saprospiraceae bacterium | reverse complement strand
TGCCAGATGATGAATATTTCAACAACTGAACCGCAGATTGCCCAGAAGCCGTCGAAACCACCCCGGCGACAATCACATTATCTGCACCATCAACTAAGACAGAAACGCCATAGTCATGACCACTAACGGGCCCATTATACGTAGTTCCCCATACAAGTGTGCCTGATTCACGATTGTACTTGCTCACTAGGATATCCGTATTGCCTGCCGCTTGCTGTGTATTGCCGACAACAATTAAGTCACCTTCGCTATCAAAACTCGAGCTAGTCCAATCGATTTGATTCCATTCAGAAAGAATAACATTTGACCCAGGATTGCCCGATAGTTGACCCATTCTCGATTGATGAGTACTTGCGCATTAAGCATGGAAAGGGCTAGAAAGAAAGAAAGAAAGAAAGTCTAAAAAATTTCATTATACTATGTTTTAGGTTAAGAAAGGCTGTTTGATAGTTTTTGGGGCACATCAACCACTTTATCTACCGTAATATAGGGGTAATAAATATATATGTCAATAGAAAAAGGATTTTTTAACAAAAATCACGATGAAAAAATTGAGCTTACTCCGTAAAGTCGTTGTAAACTATAGCTAAAGAATGAAGCAAAACTTTATTTTGTACAATCGTGCAATTGTTCAACTGATACCAGTCTAAAATCATTGTTAAAATAGAAGCCTACAGAATAAAATTTTGCGGATATTCCCAATAAAATGCGTACTGACTTTTCGGAGTGGACTCAAAAAAATCTAGATTTTAGAGAAGTTAGCCACCAAAAATTCAATGGCAAGCTCGTATCCTTTGAGTCCCAAACCCGCAATAGTCCCCACACATCGAGAAGCCAAATAAGTAAAGTGTCTAAAGTTTTCGCGTCGATATATATTAGAAATATGCACTTCGACAACAGGTATATCTATCGCTGTTACCGCATCCGCAATGCCAACAGAAGTATGCGAATAGGCTGCGGCATTGAGTACAACTCCATCATAATGCAAACGGCTCTCTTGGATAGCAGTGATTAACTCTCCTTCAATATTGCTTTGGTAGTAATCTATTTGGGCGCCATCCACTTTTAATGTAGCTAAGAACTCTTCAAAAGACTGGCTGCCATATAACTCTGGTTCACGAGCGCCTAGAAGGTTTAGGTTGGGGCCATTAATAATAAGAATGCGCATAGATTTATTTTTTGCGAAAGCGACTAGTTGGCCACTTCTGAAAGGAAATGCAATCTCACCAACTGAATCTCTTCGTAGGTAATATCATCCGCTTCTAAAGCATCATAAGCATCATCCAAAGAGTCCGACTCTGCCGACATGAAATATTCCATAATTTCGTCTACCACATCCATGTCCATGGCATCTTCCAAATAATATTCAATATTAATCTTAGAGCCAGACGAAATGATTTTATACATTGCTTCTAGGAGCTCTTCCATTTTGATATTATTGGTCGAAGCGATATCTTCTAGTGACAATCGGCGGTCAACGCCTTCGATGATATGAATTTTTAATTTTGAGCCGTTTGCCACGGAGCGCACCAAAATATCTGTCGGGCGATCAATGTCATTTTCGTTAACATATTTCTCTATTAATTCCAAGAAAGGTTGTGCGTATTTTTTGGCTTTTCCTGCACTGACGCCGCTTATCTGCAACATGTCTTCCATGCTAATCGGATAATTAGTCGCCATGTCTTCCAGGGTAGGTTCTTGGAAGATAACAAAAGGAGGTACACCAATCCGCTTTGCTTCGGATTTGCGCAAGTCCTTTAAAAGGTGAAGCATTGTTTGGTCCAAAACGCCAGAAGGAGTATTGTCTTCGGGCGGTAATGTATCGTAATTAATGTTGAGTGGAATCTCAACCTGATAAGGTTTTTTCAGGAATTCACGCCCTTTATCTGTTAACTTAATGACACCGTATTTTTCGATGTCTTTACACATTATTTTACGCAAAAGAGCCTGACGGATGACGGAGTTCCAAAACGGTTTATCTTTATCTTTTCCTGCTCCAAAGAATTTGTATTCATGGAAGCCAAAATCTCTTATCTCTTTATTTTCGTCCCCAATCAAAAAGCTTACCACCATCTTGATGCGATAGTTTTCTTTGATTTCTTGGACTGCACTCAAAGCCGTTATCATTTCGGCTGTCACGTCTTCTTTCTCTCTAGGATATTTGCAGTTGTCGCACATTCCGTTACATTTCTCTGCCTTATAATCTTCTCCAAAGTAATGCAACAAATACTGACGGCGACAAGTGCCCACTTCCGAATAAGCCATAATGTCCTGCATCAACAAGGCGCCCATTTCTCTTTCGGCAACGGGCTTGTCTCTAAGAAATTTTTCTAGCCGCTGAATATCCCGATAATTATAAAAAGCCAAACAATGCCCCGTCAGACCATCTCGTCCTGCACGTCCTGTCTCTTGATAATAATTTTCAATACTCTTTGGGATATCGTAGTGCATGACGAACCGCACGTCTGGTTTGTCGATGCCCATTCCAAAAGCAATGGTTGCGACAATGACATCCACTTCTTCCTTGAGAAAGTCATCTTGCGCCTTCGTTCGAGTTTTGGAGTCAAGTCCAGCGTGATAAGGTACCGCCTTGATTCTATTGGTTTTCAAAAAACTTGCGATATCTTCTGTCGTTTTTCTATTTTGGACGTAGATAATTCCAGACTCTCCTTCTGCATTTTTTTTGATAAACTTCAAGATACTCTTTAATACATCTGCTTTTTTTCCTTTTGGGCGCACTTCATAAAAGAGATTGTCTCTGTTGAAGGACGAAACAAAGATATTTTCATTGACCATCATCAAGTTTTTGATGATGTCAGATTTTACTTTAGGTGTTGCCGTTGCCGTCAAAGCGATGACAGGAATTTCTTTGCCTATAAAATCCAGCATGGAGCGGATTTTTCGGTATTCGGGTCTAAAGTCATGCCCCCACTCGGAGATGCAATGCGCTTCATCTACCGCAATAAAAGAAATCTTTACACTAGCAAAAAACTCAAGGTTTTCTTCTTTGGTCAGTGTTTCGGGAGCGACATAAAGCAACTTGGTCACTCCGCGCACAATATCCGCTTTAACTTTTTTGGTTTGGGTTTTATTTAGGGATGAGTTTAGGAAGTGGGCAACATCATCATCATCACTATATCCCCGAATCGAATCCACTTGATTTTTCATCAAAGCGATTAAGGGAGAGACGACGATAGCGGTTCCTTCCATCATCAAAGCGGGCAATTGGTAGCACAGAGATTTGCCGCCCCCCGTAGGCATAATGACAAAGGTATCTATCCCATCCAAAACACTTTGGATGATCTGTTCTTGAAACAATTTAAATTGGTCAAACCCAAAAAAGTGTTTCAAGGACTTTTTTATATCATATCTAATGACTGTTGAACTCTCTACGTTTTCCATTTTTTCTGTTATCTCCAGCACCACTTATTGCTTTATATGTTTTGGCCATACATGTGGCTGTCGATGCAATTCAAAAAAATTACTTCAGGCAATGCAAGTTCTTCGCAAGAACTTGCTTGTTATGTATAGCTTAAAAGTTGTCTTAAAATGGGGGATGAGCGATTAAATACAAAAGGTAATTATTAAGGTTTTCAAAAAACCGTTAATTTGCGCAAAAAACAGCTAAAATCAACCTTTTAGCATCCCTATCCGACAAAAACCTTTCAAAAATACGACAAAAGAATGACAAATGAAACATTAATTGCAAAAATTGCAAAAGAAACCCTACAAATTGAAGCAGATACCCTATTAGGGTTAGTGAATACCATCAACCAACAATTCATTTCCGCAGTTTTGGCTATTTTTGAAAGTAAAGGTCGGTTAATCGTGACGGGTATCGGGAAAAGTGCAATTGTCGGGAAGAAGATTGTTGCGACCTTAAATTCTACGGGTACTCCTGCTATTTTTATGCATGCGGCTGATGCGGTTCATGGGGATTTGGGTATTATTCTAAAAGACGATCTGGTACTTTGTATCTCCAAAAGTGGGCAGACCCCCGAAATAAAACTCTTGATGACCTTCCTGAAAAACCTTGATAACCAAACCATCGCCATGGTCAGTGATGCCAATTCTTTTTTGGCGCAAGCCGCATCCCATACCATCCACACCCCTGTCAACAAAGAAGCAGACCCCAATAATCTCGCCCCAACGGCTAGTACGACTGCCCAAATGGCGATGGGAGATGCTATTGCGACATCCTTGTTGGCTTTGCGGGGTTTTACGCCTAGCGATTTTGCACAATTTCACCCTGGCGGTTCTTTGGGTAAGCAATTGTATTTGCGGGTAAGCGATATTGTTGCTAACAATGAATTGCCAAGTGTTGCAGATGATGCGTCCATCAAAGAAGTGATTTTGGAGATTACTTCTAAGCGTCTTGGTGCCACGGCTGTGCTTTCTCCTTCCGGAAAATTATTGGGGATTATCACAGATGGAGACTTGCGTCGAATGTTAGAATCTGGGCAGAGTATGGCAGGCCTTGCGGCAAAAAATATCATGACGACCAGCCCAAAAATCATTGATTATCAAGCCCATGCCGTAAAAGCGCTTGAGCTCATCCGAAAAAATAGTATTTCGCAGCTTGTGGCGATGGATGGTACACGGTATGCGGGCATACTGCATTTGCATGATTTGATTCGGGAGGGGTTGATTTGAATGAAAGTATAGATGTTAAAGCAAAAGGTGTTTTAGCATATGTCCGACGTTTAAATGCTTTGCTCCACGTAGTGATTTAGCTTGAGCATCAACTAAGTTTATCCAAGATGATATTTTGGTTTTATCCGACGTTTTGCATCCCCAGTAATGGCTAAGTTCCGAGTGATTACTTTGCAAAATGAGCTTTTGGATTGGGATAAGGTTTTCAAAAAGGTTAATAAAAATCCTTGGAATATTGTGGTATCGTTTATCCTTGATAACGAAAGTTCCCCTACCGCCAGCCGTAAATAAGTCCCTGACATTTGGGCAAACAGTGGCTTTACGTGTAATCAGCCACAGGGAAAATTTAGAAAATTTATCTGATTTGCCACCGAAAAGCTCAGGGAAATAGACCATTGCTTTATTCTTAATAACCTGCCTTTCTTTTATACTAAGATTATTCCAAACATTAATGACTAGGCTATTGGACTCATCACTATTTTGGTCTATCCACCAAAGGTCTTGACCAGGTTTTAGGTTATTGCGATAATAGCTAATTATTGGCTCGATAGGCTTCTTGCTCAATCTGAGTGTATTGTAGTCTGTGCCTAATTTATCAAAAATGGTCTTCCCAGCCATTAGGTTCATATCAATCAAATATCTTGGAGCGTGAGTAACCACGATTTCCGACAAGCATTCTTCATAAGGCCGATACCGAAACTCAATAGGAGCAGCCAGCTTGCCAAACAATATGTAAATCCGTTCAACATCATCAATTCGTGTAGATTCTAAGACACTATTTCCTGTTGTTTTCCAATGATTCTTAACGGTTGTTTTTACTTCTACTCCAAATATTTTTTTGGCTACAATATCAGGGAATCGTTGCCCGCCAATAAGCTCAATAGATCCTTCAAATGGTGAGCCCACAGCAAAATCAATCATAATATCCCGAACATAAGGCTCTAGTTTGTTGCCTTTGAGTTTTTGAATTATTTTTGGCTTCAACTGGGCTTGAGTATTCAATTCCTGAATTGTGGCATCCAATAGATTATCAAATTCCTGTTTACTTGGCTTCGTGTTTAGGGAAATAACCATATCTACTTTTTAAAATACAAGTCCCAAATTGCTTCTATTCTTTTTGCCAAATGATAGGCAAGAAATGGGGGAACTGCATTTCCTATTATTTTATAAGCTTTAGAAGGACTCACTAAAAAAGAACCTTTTCGACCATTTTTTTTCTCTATGACAAAATCATAGTTTGGTGGAAAAGTCTGAATCAAGGCACATTCTCTAGGAGTCAACCGTCTCTCAATCAACCCTTTTGACAACTCTTGTTTGATATTTCCACCATTTTCTTTAGATAAGCGTCTAAATTCGATATTACCATGATGCTCCGCTCTAATAGTGGGACTAATTCCATCTAGTTTTATTTCAATTTGTCCTTGGCAGTGTTTGCCCATAAACTTTGCTTTTGAATAGAAAAGATGAGACAAATCTTTTGTTTTATCGGGTTCTTCGAGACCTGCAAATACTTTTTTTAGGGGCACAAAAGGCTTTAGAGTTGTTCCTTCAATCGTATAAGCGTGAGTGGGTCTGGGATACGGATTGTATTTTCTAGAAAGTTCGCTTTTTTCTAATTCTGCTAATGCAGCTTTCTTTAGAGCTGATTTCTTTATGCCTATAAAAAAAATGCGCTCTCTAGATTGGGATATACCATAATTAGCTGCATGGAGAACTTGAGGCTCCAAAACAATATAGCCATTGTCATTTGTATTTGAAAAATCACTTTGAATAACATCTTTCACGTTGGATAAATTAACTAAGCCTTTTACGTTTTCGGCAATAAACATTTTTGGCTTTGTAATTTCAATGACTTCTTTCATCCACATATAGAGTTGCCCTCGTGTCTCTGTAGTGGCTGTATCACTGGTATTGATTTCTCCTTTATGATTTTTATGAGAGTCAAATCCATTTCTTTTTCCTGCAATACTAAAATCTTGACAGGGAAAGCCCCCTGTCACAAGGTCGATTCCTTTAGGGAAAATATGGGTGCCGCTTTTGTGTAGCTTTACTAAGTCAACTATACTTTCCGTAAAATAATCTTCCGCACTATGTCCCCTTTCGGAAAAGTAATTTACCCAAGCATTTCGAGCACCATCTAAAATATCATTCGCAAAAACTGTTTTAAACCTTGTTTTTGTTAGTTTTACGTATTTTTTATCAATTCTTTTGGATATAAAGTCAGGTGACAACTCCTCATTGATTGCAGCACCGAGAACTGCAAAATCACCTTCAAATCCTAAGTCCATACCACCACACCCAGAAAATAAGGACAAAACGTTTAATGTTTTTGTAGTACCTTTTTTTTGCGACTCTTCTTTCGCTTCAAACTTAACAGCTAGCTGTGTAGGCTCTTTAACTAGCCCAATGTTAGTTTCGCCTTCTGAGTAAGTTCGCATTTTATTGTTCAAATCCATACGCAAAGATACCTTTTTTTACAACAATATGTTTTGCTTTGCGACAAAAGATAAAGCATTCTACTTCTTTCGCACAAATTTAGTCAAGATTACAATCCGTTGCCCTTCGACTTTTCCTTCGATATGTTCTGGATTATCTGCGACCAAAGAGATTCGGCGTACAGCGGTTCCCCTTTTTGCTGTAAAGCTTGTCCCTTTTACTTTAAGGTCTTGCGTCAACACGACCGTATCACCCGCTTGGAGGATTGCTCCATTGGCATCAACATGTTTTACGCCAGAAGCCATGCCGTCATTAGCCCATTCTTGGGTTTCATCATCCAAGAACAACATTTCTAGTAATTCGTCGGGCCAGCCTTCGCCTTTTAATTGGTGGAGCATTCTGTAAGCAAGTACCTGGACCGCAGGCACAGGGCTCCACATGCTATTATTTAGGCAGCGCCAATGATTAGGTTCTATTCTGTCGGCATCTTCAATTTGTTCGATGCACTTTGCACAAAGATAGGCGTGGTCATCTGCATTTTCATTTCTTTTTGGCTGAACGGCATACACAGACAAGCCATCAGAAGATTCACATAGCTCACATTTGGACTCACTACGTGTTTGTAATTCTTTTTCGAAACTCATTTTTTATTTTTTTTGTAGCTGTTTTTCGTAATTCGTTTGAAAATAGAAAAATAGGCATTTTGGGGTAAGTTTTGTAGTAATTTAGGTGGTTGCCACCTTTTTTGGTTGGCAAAGATAGGGAGATTTGTGATGTTTTTAGACTTTTTTCTGTAGTCTCTTTAGATTGCTTAAGGCAATTTCAAAAATCAATGACAAATATCATCTACTTCTAAAACTGTCTGTACTTAACTTTGTAGTTCTTCCCAAATCAAGAATTAGTCCCCAATTAACCTAGAAATAGGCATCCCTTTTTATTAATTTAGATTAATCGATTACCATGAAACTGACAAAGACAATCACTCTTTTAGCGATTATGTCGCTGACCTTCTTCGCTAGTTGTAAAAAAGACCCTGAATTAAAAACCAAAAGAGACATCACTCGAGCATTCTTCGGCGATAAAAAAAACAATGCTGTCATTGCCGTAGATGTTGAAGATTTTAAGCTTGTGAATACCATACCTACTGGCCATGAAGTCACTTATACCGCAGACCGCATCGGCAGTACAGGTAAAGTGTATGCTGTCAATCGGGGCAGTGATGCTCTTGATGTTATTGATTGCGAAAGCGTGGATTTGACCAAGACCATAGTACTGCCGCACCATCCAAGAAGTGCCGAAAGTGTCAATAAAGACCTTGGCCTTGTTGCTGTAACGGGTATGGATAAACCGATGGTCTCCATCATCGACATGAAAACCGATGAAGTGGTCGCTACGGTTGGAAAATCGGAAGAGACTTACCCTGTTTCCTTGAATAAAAGTGGTTCTCATGCCTGTGGACATCCTTTTTGGCTAGATCGCCATCATTTTATTTTACCGGATCGTGCGAATCTGGAACTAAGTACCTATTTTATAGGCCAAAGTAATGGGCAATGGCAAACGGTGCTTCTTAATACGGTTAAAGTGCCGTCCCCAATACATCAAATCTATCCTAGTAAAGGAAACTATAAGGGAGAGCCAGGCTTTTTCTATGCGTCAGCCGAAGGGATCACTAGGATGGGCGCCGAGAATGTTTATCCTTCTGTATTAGAGCTAAAATTCACTCCGCATTTTGGATTGGAAATCAATCGCCAAGTCAAACTAGATGCAGGCGGGCCTTTAGAGGACATGGGCTTGCATCATGGTGATTTTCACCCTTTCGAAAAGCTAATTTATGTAGGCTCCAGAGAAGGTAATATCTTTGTGGTCAACTACGAGACGATGTCGGTAGAGTCTGTTATCTCTGCTGGGAAGGGCATTGGGCATGTTAAAATGATTAAGTCTAAAAAAATGGCCATCGGCATCAATCATAGTGATGTATTTATCACCATCATTGACCTAGAGACCAACACAAAAATTAAAGATGTAGTTGTGAGTAGCTTAAATGATATGGTTGGTCAAACCACTATTCAGGCGCATCCAAAATATTATGTCTCCAAGGATGGCAATCACTTTTATTCTTTCGTTACGGCGGAAGGTATATTTTATGAGTTGGATTTAAATACATTGGAGATTTCGCGCAAGCTGGAAGTCGGTGGGCAGCCTGCCCAAGGCTCTTTTGTACCGATGACTATTGAAGAGTAGCGTGTGTGGGTCTTTGAGCACTCTAGGGATACGCTAAGTGATCAAAGACCCATTCATACGGCTACAAAGGTTTACTCTTTAACTATTTTTTGAGCATACATTTTTTAAGAAACCAAATTATAGACTTGAGCAATAAAAATACCTTTCGGTAAAAAGCTTAAATCTTCTGTGTGTTTTCCTTGAATCAATTTCGACATAATTCTTTTACCATCAAGGTCAACAATCGTTAACTGATAAGCACCTGGAATAAGGTTAAAAGTCATGCTTTCTAATATGACTTCTAATACAGATGAATTTACACTAATAGCACCAAATGCATGCCCTTCTACAAAAGCCTCCTTTGAAATCACAGAAAGTAACTATGCTGGGGGGGGTATCTTTTGGATGCCACCAAAATTTAGTCCAAATAATGATGGTAATAATGATACCTGTGGCGCCCGTATGCCCCTGATAATGCAAATATTACATATGCGATATTGCAGATATTTTCTAATGATGGTGGAATGGTATTTGAGAAGGAATTAGATCCTGACCCTATGGGTCGTGTTGATGTTTACAAGATAAGATGGTACCTTTAGGGGTGAAAAAATGAATCCAGGAGTTTTTACGTGGCAGTTAATACTAAAAAATTGTGACCATTTAGATGGAGAGTTGTTCGCTGGTGACGTTACTTTACTAAAATAGGAAAATTTGAGTGCTCACTTCAATTTAAAACGCACATTATGAAAAATAGGTTTTGTTTGTCGGTGATTTTGGCACTTGTAGCATTTCATGTATATAGTCAGGACTCAAGAATAAATTTGTCCATAAAATCCTTAGTTTCAGATGTTTCAAATACGGATAAATGGTCTATTTCGGACAAATATCGGCTTGGTTGGCAAATTAGTGCGGGATACACGAGCTCCTTCTCTAAAAATGTAGATTACTCGCTAGGGGCGGAGCTATCGTTTTGGCAAGTGGGTTTTGAAGAATGGGCTACTTGGCCAAGTATGCTTTCAGCTACGGCCTATGAAAGCTTTCAATTTACTGAAGTCATGATTCCCTTTAATCTGTCTTTTAACCTAAAAGATACCAAATTTTTTGTGACCACTGGAGTGGCGCCGACCTTTGTTTTGTCTGCTTTGCATTCATATAATTATTTTGAGCCACAAGTTGACCAACCATGGCGAAGCGTTAAATTAGAAGGGGAAGAATACGCTGCGTTTAATATTGCCGTTAAAATGGGAGTTGGAGTAAAATTTTTTGGGACAAAAAAAGTTAGTTGGGTGCTTTCGCCAGAAATTCAAACTAACCTGTTTAGGGATTCGCCAAAATCTTTTATTTGGTTTACTACCGAAAAAATTAGACGATGGAATTTGGGGGTGAGTTTAGGAATTCAATATAAGTTGAAAGTAAAAAAGAAATTTCGAACCCTAGGGTGATTTGTTTAAAAAAAAGGAGATATGAAAAAAATAATGTTTTTATTTGTTTTGCCTATTCTATTTTTTGCTTGTAAGTCAGATAATAAAAAGTGCTTATCTGATTACCTAGGGGAAGGGGTGATTGCCTATTATCCTTTTACGGATGGTAACGTGGCTGATGCATCTTCCAATAATAATGATTTGACTATAGTTCAAAATGTAACCCCAAAAGCCGATAGGAATGGAAATACGTCTTGTGCTTATGAATTTGATAGTAGGCAAGATCCATCATTCCTTTCTACACCGAATACAACTTTCCTAAATGACTTAGAACATTTTTCGATTGTGTTGTGGTATTTGCCACTAGATACTGGTGAAGTTACAAATAATCAAATTTTAATCTCACGTGGTGAAGATGTGAAGTGTCCGCCGAGGAAAGGAGAGTGGGCAATTAGTATTTTTGAAACTTGGGTTATTTTTGGACATGATAATTTGATATGGAGACCATTTAGTGTTTGGGATGGTGATTTTCGGGCTTATTTGCATGAAATTTATGGTACTTGGCATCATATTGCAGCAGTCAAGGATGGAGATGAAATGTTATTGTATATGGATGGGGAGTTAGCTGAAACGGTAATGGGGGTTAAGCCCTGTTCTAGTGGATTGCCAGTAGATATTGGTGACTTGTTCATTGGACAGGGACTAAGAGGGCGCTTGGATGATATTATTATCTATAATCGGGCGATAGGGCAAGCGGAAGTAAAAACACTATATGGATTAAGCCCATGTTGAACTAAATCCGCCAAAGGCGGCTAGCTATTGTCCACAAATATAGACATTTTGGTAAAATTCCCATAACATTAGGGCATTTAATCATAAAAACAGAATGTCATGAGAACAAAGA
>CAMZKG010000249.1 GCA_947311105.1 uncultured Saprospiraceae bacterium | reverse complement strand
ATGAGCAAATTTTCATTTTGTTACCATACGGTTCCCCTTAAGAAAGGGAAACCTATGGAAGGGTTTCGTAAAAAGAAACAAAATGAAAATTTGCGCTGCCTAGATTTTTGTTCAGTCGATCAAACGTGCAGTTGTTCAACTGATTGCTAGGTGGAGTTGTTGCCAAGAAAAAAATTTCTTTTTACTTGTTTTTTTACTGGAACCAAAGTGCCCCCTTTAACCTTTCACCCTTGACCCTTGACCTTTAGCTTCCCCTACAAGTGGGGTAAAATGGCTTCCCGTTTTTTATTGGTTTTGCCAAAGACAAGGTTTAACCCTGTTCTAAAGTGTAGGTCATTGGCGGATTTAGGAAAGATGTAGCTCAGTGCATTGTCAGAAAGAAGATATAATTGTACGGGGCCAAGCTTGAAAGTAGCATTTAAACCTAGATGATCAATTTCTTGGTTTTTGTAAGAGACGACGCCCCCTAGTGCGACCCAATTGGTCACGTAGGATCTAGCCCCTAAGGCAAAAGCAGGGCGCATTTGGTTGACTATAGAAGTCGCATCTAAAAGTGCGCTAAGTGTCGTTTTGCCATATTTGTATTCTGCGCCGAGAGTGAATTTTTGCGAAAGCGGCGTCTTGAACTCACCAGTAGTTTGGGCAAAATTAAATACCTTCTGGATGGAATCCACAAATCCCGTAAGCGATGAAGAGTCAATGGACGATAAGCCGCCATTTGCCGCAAGGCCTTCATAGGTGAAAGAGCCATTGCTTTTTAATGTTTGTGCATTTTCTTTCCATAAAATACTTCCCAAGTCAATGGCAGAAGCCGATATAGATAGGTTTTTGGTTGCTTGAAAGACGATGCCCACATCGAAAGCTGTGCCACTGTTATTTAATGCAAAATTTGGTTCTAGCTCTGCTGCACTAAGGTTAAGGTTACCTAAAGAATCCAAGCTAATAATACTGCTGGATTGAACTTCATAGTCCGTTGTCGCAGTCAATTGATAGTACTCGGGATCGGTATAAAGGCTGATATTGTTTTTTGTGGATGTGGCAGAACCAAGACCATTAAGAAATTTGACCGTTGCTCCTATTCTGACTTTTCCAAATTGATGCGCATACCCAATACCGATTTCGGAATAAGCTTGGACATCTATGGCAGGGCCAACATTTAAGGTTTGTCCGACATAAGGGCCATTGCCAAAAGCGGCTAATTCGGCAAGGTTTTTAGGAAAGTCTAAAGCGATTTTTGTACGCACGCCTACATTGAAGTGGAGAAGGGATTTTTTCCATTGATGAGATAACCCAAGCACTTCAATTTTTGAAGTATTGGAAAATAGATTGTTATCTTTCAATTGGGCAACAGCTTGATCCAAATGCAAAGTGTAGTTCCCATTACCGTTATCGACAAAGAGTTGCTCGAAGCTAGGGCCATTGGACGCCATGCTATTGCTGATAGAAGGTAGGGAAATCGTCCATTTGTAGCCAGTTGAGTAGGCAGGGTTAAAATGGATACTATTAGGAATGTCATGCATCATCGGCAGACTTACTTCTTGTTGGGCTTGAGTGGTGAAGCTGAAAGCAAGAAATAAAAAGAAGGCGAAATATTTAGTCATTATTGGTGGGTTTAAAAGTGGCAAAAGAATAAGATCGGTGGAGAAATCACAGTTTGAGTTTTAATCCCACTTTTAAGTTTGTTTTTTGATCTGCAAGGAAAGTGACAATTTGTTGGCCGTTGTTGCTGCTGGTATAACTTCCTTTTACGCTGATTTTTTTGGCATTTTTGATTCTATCCCATTTAGCATTGTCAATCGGAAATTCATTTTCTGCATGCTTAGAAGAAGGTCCAGGAAAATCTGCGGCTTCTAAAATTAGGGCATAATTGTCATTGTGTAAGGAGTCCAGAATGGTGCCAGTATCGTCCAAGAAGTATATTTGGATACTAACTTCTAAGGGGACTTCATTGTCAGAAGCTATTTTGAGTACCGCTTCCTTGGCTTCTTGGTTGGAAAAGTCAATGTCAAATTCTTTTGCTAGAATGAATTGGTTGACTTTACCTATTAAAGGTAGCTCGGCATGTGCAAGCATGGTAAAGTTGCTGGAATCTGTCGCAAAGCCGATGGCATTGGATAAGTTGTCAGGATTGACGGTGACGTCAATGTCATATTCTATGCGAACAGGATTGGTGTTTAGGATTTCGGCAATGTTAGAATTTCCTTTGTTGAATGAAAAGAAAGTTTCTTTAGATTGTCCGACTTCGTAGGGGTTAAGTTTGGGGTAATTAAAATCAATACCATCAATCAACATTTGGCTTTCCATATCGACAGTAGAGCCATCTTTTTCTACAATTCTGAAGTAGTTGAGTTTTGTGCGGACAGGTAGCCCAAAAGAGCTTAAAACAGTAAAGTCAACTTTAGGGTCATCAAAATAAATTTCGCCATTGATGAAGTTATTTTCGAAGAAGTCAATTTCAATGGTCTGTGGCTCAAAGTCTTGGTCAACGGTATTCCAATGACCTTCGACGTATCCAAAAACAACATCTTTTAATTGAACATAACTATCGGGATTGGCTAGGTCGGTACCTGGAGATAGGATGACAGTTTGTGCACTTTGGCTGGTAGCGGTATAGTGCAGGCTAAGGACTTGGGATGAAAGGTCAAGATTGTATCCCGATAAGTTAATAGAGTCTTCGTAAGAAGCAGGTAGGCTATTGGTATAAGGTATGACGATTTGGGTGGTAAACGCTTGTCCATTTGAAAGGAGCTGTGGCATTGTGAAGTTGACGGTGACATCTTCGGTAACAGAATTATTAGTGAACTTATAGTGAATAAAGCCACTTTTTATGTCCGCTTGGTTGATTTGGACATCTCCACCCTGTAAAATGGTAACAGGGACATCCATCATCGGCTGAAGGATGGGGATCTTGTTTTCTGGAATAGTACCAAGAATATCTTCAGACGTCTTTCTGAGTAACTCTCCCGTATAGATAAGGCTTATTCTGTTGTCATCATACACCTTTACGGAGCTGCTGTCCTTGGTGTTTTTTAGCATGTCAGCGATGGACATTTGGGCATGGAAAAGGGGTAGAGCAACTTCGACTTGACTTTTTTCGATGGATACATCATTGGGGGCCTGACAGGCTTGCGCCAAAAATAGAATGCCCAAAAAGGACATATAGGTAAGTAGTTTTTGCATGAGTCTGTATTTTTTTGGGTTATTAACTTATTCTACGGTAGAAAAAGTGTAATTGATTGGTTTTGTGTCGCTGGTAACAAAAATAGTCCTTAGTTACTACAAAAGTAAGCAAAATCACATCAAATAGCAGATATATAGCAAATTAATAGAATATCTACGGGTGTTTTGGTACTTAGGCTTTGCAAAATATTAGCTTGCGAAAGCTTGTCCGTACTTGTTATTTTGGATTGGAGCTATTGTTTTATAAGAAATCAATTAATTTTTTTAACATCTTGACCTTCTCTGTGGCGATACCAAAGCTTTATGAAGTGGCTTGCGCAAAAAGATAATAATCAACGATACATATTAGAGTTGAGAATCTCATCATTTACTTTGTCTGGGACTAGATATCGTATAGATTGATTGTTTTTGATGCTTTTTCGAATAAAAGTGGCTGAAATATCCATTAGTGGAGCATCAAAAAAACGAATGGCAGGGTGAGTCTTTAGGGGGCAGTCACCGTAGTTGGGGCGATTATAGACATAGATAGGGTAGTCTCTTAGTAGTATTTCGTAGTTTTTCCATTTGGGCAGGCTGCATAGATTATCGCCCCCCATGATGAGCGCAAATTGTCTAGAAGGGTGTTTTTCACGCAAGTAGGTCAATGTGTCAATGGTGTAGGATGGGATAGGTAGCTTAAATTCGATATCGGAGACCTGAAGTCTGGGGTTGTCTTCTACAGCTACTTGAACAAGATGTAGTCGGTCAAAATTGTTGGCTAGGCTTTTCTTCTGTTTGAGTGGGTTTTGGGGGGAGACGACTATCCAAACTTCGTCCAAGTCTGTACGAGTAGCCATAAATTCAGCTATGACTAAATGCCCAATATGTACGGGATTAAAAGAACCAAAAAAGAGACCTGTTTTCATGTTTTACTTTTGAGTCGCTAAGTTAGGAATAAATTTTACTATAACGAAAAAAACTTTTAAATATAGTATCTTGCCTTGTTCTTTGTGCTTCTGTTTAGAAAGGATTAGTTTGCGAAAGCAACCTGCGGGGCAATTTTGTAAAACATAGCGCCACAGGCGATATCGAAAAAATAGAGACGGTTTTGAGTAATTAGATTTGGATGTTTATTTTTGGTTGTTTTAATTATTAAGTAAAATTAATATGGCTAATAGTATCAAAATCGGAGCTCTTTAATAGTTACGCTTTTTTGTTTATTGTTAGTATTTTTTATAGGTGATGTGTTGAGAATATAGGTTTTTTTTTGTAGAAGTATTGTTGTGTGTAATGTTTTGATAATGTTATATTTGTAATGTTGTTGTTATCACGATGTTTTGATGAAATTGGCAGGTAAATTGTATCATAATAAATAATACTAACGTATTGAAAAGTAATTCTAAATAATTAATATTACAAATATCTTGCAAGATCCTTGTTAGGTGTTTAGGTATATTAGTTTGGGGTTGTTTTAAAAAAAACTTGCTCAACATAAAAGTCAACTGTATGAAACTGTTTGCTATTACATCTTCAAAAAACTTTGCAAAAGAAAAGGGGCGAAACACTTCTTTTAGAGTGAAAAAGGAAAACTGGATTCTATTTTTTCAGAATTATTTTATTTTTATTGTAATTAAGTTGTTTGCTCGTATTTTTAAGCAGGACGGAAGTGGGGGGGGGAGATTGTTTTTCTTTGTTTTTTCTTTGTTTTATTGTGGGGTGAGTTTTGGTCGATTGTCACCAAGGAAGACCTTCTATAGAAAGATTGATTACGCTATTGCGGGCTCTTTATTTATAGATAAAAGTGAAATGGGAGATCCTAGGTGTACTACAGTAAAGCCGGAATTAGCTATTCCTAAAGCAGTTGGTCGCAATATTCCTGAACAGAAAAATGGCCTGACGTATGATTTTAGGTTTCCTGTTTTTAGAATTGTGACGAGTTCTCGAAAGCCTTCGTTAGATATGGATAACAGATCATTTTTCTATGGTTGTATCAGAGATGCAATTGCTCCACCAGAAATAACTAATAACGGAAGTGCTCCAACTAATACGGTGACTTTTGTAGAAAATGCAACAGGCAATGTAATCGATTGGGATTCAACAGATCCAGATGGCGAAACCGAAAATGGTGGTGGGCTTACTTATGCCTTGTCAGGTGTGGATGTAGCATTGTTTGCCTTAGATATGGCAACAGGTGAATTGACTTTTAACACACCACCCGATTATGACAGTCCAACAGATGCCGGTACAGATAACGTTTATAATGTAACCATAACAGTAAGCGATGCAGCTGACTTAATAGATGTGCAGGATCTGGCTGTGGAAATTTTGAAAGATACTGATGGAGATGGTATCTCAGATGATATTGATTTAGATGATGATAATGATGGGATTTTGGATGTTGAAGAAAGATATCTTCCAACTATAGCTGCCAACTCAAATTCAGGAACGGGTGCTAATCAAGATAAGCTATATTTTTTCAATTGGGATGGTGCAGACTTTGCTGATGGATTGCATAATGGTGATACTCAAATATTTATGTTGCCTGATGGATTAACAGTTACTGCAACTATTTCAAATGTTGTAGGTAATGGTAGCGGATTCTTGCCAGATGACATGGAAACTTGGAGCTCGGGTCTTTTGTATCAAGAGTATAATACACTAGGAAGTCAAGAAGCTCTTCACTCCACTGTTTTTGGTGATAATCTTAGCTTCACCATTACTTTTGCAGGTACCAAAAATGGACAAAGTTTTCCTTTGGATTTATTAGCTTTGGATGCTGAAGGTACAAGCACAAATTTAACAGAAAGCATTAAATGGACGACCAATGGTGGTTCTTGGACATTATTGGAAGCTTTTGGTGATGGTGGGGCTTTTACTGGTGCTGGAACATCTATCTTGATGACCACTTATACTCTAGAAGGAACATCTATTTATTATTCTAGAGTAGCTACACAGTTTGATGTAGATATTGTAGCAGGTGGTAAGCAGGCAGTTGCCTTTGGTCTAGTTTTGGTTGCAGATTCTGAAGGCGATGGTATTCCAAACGACTTAGATTTAGATAGTGATAACGATGGTATCTCAGACCTAATAGAAAGCGGACAAGATGCTTCTATCGTAGATACTAATAACGATGGTATTTTAGATGATATGGCAACTCCAGCTTTACAAGTAGCAAATGACCTTAACAATGATGGTGTATTAGATGCGATAGATTCAAGTACAGGAATACCAGTAGTGCCTGACAACTCGGATAATGACACAATTCCAGATTATTTAGATTTAGATTCAGACAACGATGGTATTCCTGATGCGGTAGAAGCTCAGTCTACAGGTGGATATGCGGGTAACGATGGTGACGTAAGTGATGATGTCGATGTCAATGGTATTCCGCCTTATGGATTAGTTGTACCACAAAATACAGATGGTACGGATACGCCAGATTATATTGATACAGATACCGACAATGACGGTACAAATGATACAAACGAAAGTGGATTGTCTCTTTCAGGCAGTGATAATGACAATGATGGAATTGATGATAATATCAATGCTTCCTATCAAGACCCCGATGGTGATGTAAACGATCCTATTAATGATTTAACAAATATGGATGGGGATAGTATGGATGTAGATTATCGTTCTTTCCCAACAATTGATGCGGTGGATGATGTCTTTACAGAAATCGACTATCAAGTAGGGGGAACAACAGCAAGTGTGTTTGCAAATGATGAGTCCAATGGTACGTCACCAGCAACAGATACTCTATTAGAAGATCCATTGATTATTGACGATGGAGGATTAATAGGGGTAATGATTGCGTCGGATGGTGTGGTTACAATACCTGCTGGTTTAGCTATAGGGACATATTATGTGCAATATCAAATATGCCTTACGGTGAATACATCAATTTGTGATACCGCGGTCATTACCCTTGTCTCAGTGAATGTGCCACCCGTAGCGACAGATGACCCAGTTACGACGGACGAAGATACACCTGCGATAGTAGATGTCTTGGGGAATGATACAGATGTGGAAGGCATTGATACTACTTCCGTTGCGATAATCACACCGCCAGCTAATGGAACGGTAACAGTCGATCCTGTAACAGGCGAAGTGACTTATACACCCAATCCAGACTTCTTTGGACAAGACACCATCACTTATGTGATGTGCGATACAGGAATGCCAGTGCTTTGTGATACGGCACAGATAACAGTCACAATAACTTCTGTTAATGATGCTCCGATAATTAATGATGATCCAGTTTCTACAGACGAAGATACCCCCGTGATCGTGGATGTTTTAGGCAACGATACGGATGTAGAAGGGTTGGATACTACTTCCGTTGCGATAATCACACCACCATCTAATGGAACGGTAACAGTTGATCCAGTGACAGGCGAAGTGACCTATACACCAGATCCAAATTTCGTAGGGCAAGATACATTGACCTATATGGTATGTGATACAGGGATGCCAGTGCTTTGTGATACGGCACAGATTGTGATTAATGTCTTGGAAACCAATACATTGTATGCGTTAGGAGATATTAATCAAACACTAATGAATGTTCCTGTAAGTGGAAATGTACTCAATAATGATAAAGATCCACAAGGGCATAGCTTAACAGTGAATATGACTCCGGTCGTAGAGCCAGCACACGGTACTGTAACGTTAAATGCCGATGGAACATATACGTATGTGCCTGATGCTGACTTTACGGGGGAAGACAAATTCTACTATGAAGTTTGTGATAGCGGTACTCCAGTAGTTTGTGATACCGCAGAAGTGATAATTAATGTTATGGACTTTTCGACAGCCATGAATAATCCGCCAATAGGTGGTGCAGACCATTTTGCTATGGAAAGTACGGATACTTTAGTTTCTAGTTTGCTGGCAAATGATTTTGATATTGACTTGGATGATATTACCATTAATACAGTGCCAGTAGCGCCAAATAACGGAACTATTATTATTAATACCGATGGAACCTTTGAGTATGTGCCCAATAATGGATTTATTGGGTCAGACACTATCTTCTACGAAATCTGCGATAATGGAACTCCAGTATTGTGTGATACTGTCGAAATCACCATAGATGTTAAAGAAAATGACGGCAAAAATGACACTTATGCAACGGATGATACGGGGTTTGGGGACAAAGATGGTAATATAACAGGCAATGTCTTGTCGAATGACTATGACCCAGAAGGGGATGATAAGATATTAAATGTAGTCGCTGTTTCTAGTCCGTTAAATGGTAATTTAGCATTGTCGGAAGACGGTAGTTATATCTATACTCCTAATCCAGGTTATGCTGGTAATGATTATTTTGTCTATGCTTTGTGTGACAATGGGACACCAATTGCTTGTGATACTGCAACTGTTTATCTAACTATTATCGATAGAGAAAATGGCCCGATAAATCCAGTTGCGGTAGATGATGAAGTTTCGACATCAGCTAATACCCCAGTGACGATACCTGTTCTTGCTAATGATACTATTCTTGAAACAACAGATTTGAATATCATTGATGAGCCTAAACACGGTCAAGTCGAAGTGGATACAAATGGCATAGTTCTATATACTCCTGATCAAGATTATTGTGGAGTGGAGCCAGACAGCTTTAGTTATGAAATTTGTACGAATTCTTTCTGTGATACTGCAATCGTTTATGTCTCTGTTCTTTGTGATGGAATCGTCATCCATGATGGCTTCTCTCCAAATGGTGACGGTATTAATGACTTCTTTGTCATCAAGGATGTAGAAAAGTATCCAAAGAATACGCTGAAAGTTTATAATAGATGGGGTAATCTAGTTTTTGAGAAAACTCCTTATGATAACTCTTGGGATGCTAGTTGGGATCAAGATCATCCTGTGCCAGATGGAACTTACTTCTATGTTTGGAAAGACGGAGAAGGTGAGACCTATTCTGGTTACATTGAAATTCATCGCTAGGAATTTGTAAATTAAATATAGAAAGAGCATCTCGGTTTTCGAGATGCTCTTTTCTGTGTTAATAGGGGCTCGTCTTGAAAGGCTGTACGATGGTTCTTATAGCTCAAAGCAATGGCTAGTTATCCCCAAAAGACCTTGATGCCAACGATGCCAATTGAACTATTCCCGCTTACATTAGTTAAACCATCAATGAAATCAAAAGAACGCATAGATTGGTCGAGATGGTTACCCATCACCAAAAAGGAATTACAATATCACGGCTGGGAAGACGTGGATGTGGTGTTGATTACGGGGGATGCGTATGTGGATCATCCCGCTTTTGGCGCAGCGGTGATAGGTCGGATTATTCAGCGGGAAGGATTTCGGGTGGCAATTGTTCCGCAGCCTAGCTGGAATGATGATTGGAGAGACTTTAAAAAATTTGGGAAACCAAACTATTTCTTTGCAGTCACTTCGGGCAATATGGACTCCATGATTAATCACTATACTGCCAACAAACGCCGCCGTTCTGATGATGCCTATACACCAGGTGGAGACAAGGGGTTTCGTCCAGATTATGCGACGACGGTTTACACCAAAATACTTAAAGAGTTGTACCCTGATGTCCCCGTTTTGATAGGTGGGATTGAAGCTTCTTTGCGGCGGGTGACACACTATGACTATTGGTCAGATAAGTTAATGCCTTCTATTCTGAAGACGACAGGAGCGGATTTGATGGTTTATGGAATGGGCGAAAAACCCTTGGTAGAGATTTTACATTTGCTCAAGGACGGCGTACCCTTTCGGGAAATAAAAACAGTCATGCAGACTTCGTATTTGAGTCCAATGACGGAGCCTTTGCCCACGGTGGAATGGGAAGATGTCCAGCTCAATAGCCACGAAAATTGTCTAAAAGATAAGATTGTTTTTGCGTCTAATTTTAAGATAGTAGAAGTGGAGTCCAATAAAGTTTTTGGACGCCGTATTTTACAACAAATAGGGGAGGATTGGTTAGTCATCAATCCCGCAAACCCCGCCTTGACCGAATCCGAAATTGACGCTTCATTTGAGCTGCCTTTTACTAGATTGCCCCATCCCAAATACAATAAGCGTGGCCCCATTCCTGCCTACGAAATGATAAAATTTTCAGTGAATATGCATCGGGGTTGTTTTGGGGGCTGTAGCTTCTGCACCATCTCGGCGCATCAAGGTAAATTCATCTCTTCCCGCTCCGAAAAATCCATTTTGGCAGAAGTCGATGCCATTACGGAAATGCCTGATTTTAAAGGATATATCACGGATTTGGGCGGCCCTTCTGCTAATATGTATAAGATGAAAGGTTATGACCAGTCTATCTGTGATAAGTGCCAGGCACCTTCTTGCATCTCGCCTGTAGTTTGCTCCAATTTGGATACATCCCATGATCAGATGACGAATATTTACCGCAAGGTAGATGCGCACCCCAAAATCAAAAAGGCAACGATTGGGAGTGGGATTCGCTATGATTTGTTGGTCAAGGAATTTAATAAAAAAGGGGACAATCGGAGTATGCGTGAGTACATGGAACAATTGGTGAGTCGGCATATTTCTGGACGTTTGAAAGTTGCTCCGGAGCATGCTTCAGATGCGACCTTGAAAATCATGCGGAAGCCTTCGTTTAAGTACTTTTTTGAGTTCAAAAAGATGTATGACCGCTTCAATAAAAAGGCGGGACTGAAACAACCATTGATTCCCTATTTTATCTCTAGTCACCCAGGCTGCAAAGAAGAAGATATGGCAGACCTTGCGGCCAAAACCAAGGATTTAGGTTTTCGTTTGGAGCAAGTACAAGGCTTTACACCTACTCCGATGACCGTGGCAACGGTAATTTATTATTCTGGTGTACACCCTTATACCTTGAAGCCGATGTACACCGCAAAGACCCGAGAAGAACGGGATGCTCAACACCAATTTTTCTTCTGGTACAAAGGAGAATTTAGAAATAAAATTAAAAATCGACTAGCAAAATTAGGTCGCTTTGACCTTGCGGCAATACTACTTGGACGACCCAAAAAACAGCCCCAGAAAGAAGAAAAAAATGGGGGCAGACGTAACGGTAAAAGTCGGCGTAAGGGGCGTAATAATCCTAGGTTGAAACGAAAAAAAATGATGGGGCGGCGGTTTGTATGATTTTTTGATTTTTTTTATGATAGGTAAACAAGGATTGAGAAAATATCGTATATTTGCGTGGTAATTGTGAAGATACTATCTAATTCTTTAGATTAATGTACTCTTTTTTGAAAATAGATTTGTATTTTAATCATGTTGGTTTTTATGATTGGATCTTCTATTTTGTAATGCAGTTTTATGGCGTAAAGTATTAAAAATGAATGAATTAACACACACACACACACACACACACAGATTTTCTAGGACTATATTTCTAGTCTTTTTATTTGGTTCTATTGTGTTTAATCTAAGTGCACAACATTGCTCGCCAGATTGGAATGAATCAATTGAGTCTGGACATGTTACTTGGACGAGTCTTCCTCATATTGGTCAATGTGGGACTATTGAGATTAAAAAAGGTGCTATATTGGAAATAAAAACCCAAGTAACCTTTGGAGATTTTGGTAGGATTTATATTCGGCCTGGAGGGACGTTAATTTTGAGAGATAAACTGACATCTTGTGACCGGTGGCTTGGGGTTCGGATATTTGGTGATGGTGACAATAAAGGCAGACTTGAAGCTTATGATGGCTCTGTTATTGAGCATGCGGTATGGGGTATTTCTACCACTGAGTGGAATAATTATTTAGGTGAAGGAGAGATTTTTTGTGAAAAAACAAAGTTTATAAATAATGCGGTTGCAGTTATGATGGGTACTAGGAATGGACCTTCGCTTGATTGTATCTGGAGACCATATACTGCTAATTTCTATGATTGTGATTTTGAGACAAATAATGAGTTTAGACATGAGAAATTTTGGGCATTTGTTACTACATACAATTTGGATGTCCACCCAGACCCTAGTGCTCCTTTTGAGCAAAATCATGTGATTAATGGTTGCAGTTTTAATAATTTGCAAACAAACTCCACCTATAGTAGCCCTTACAATGTTGGTGTGGTTGCTTTAAACGGGAATGTAGATATAATATACTCTGCTTTTGACAATTTGTATTTTGGTGTGGAAGCAAGATTTCTTTGTAGAGATTTTCCAGTTTTTATTGATGGAACGGGCTTTGGTGATTGCGGCATAGGTGTTTTGAATTCTGGAATGTCATCTCCCGAAGTAACATGGAATTATATTACTGGAATCTCGAATACAGACAACGATGTATCCAAAGCAGGAGTGGTTTTGCAGGATTATATGACTGGTATTAAAGTTGAAAATAATTATTTATCGGGTTCAAGTACTTCGCATGCTATATCAATAGGTATTTATACCAATACAATTGGCACAATGAATAATAAAATTAGAAAAAATAAATTTGTAAGCCTTAGTGCTGGAAATATTGCCATGGGAGAGAATGCTAATTCCTTAGGAGGGCTTTATTATTTGTGTAATAAAAATAGTGCTAATAAATATTTCGATTTTGTCGCTTATAATGGTTATGCTATACGGGATAAACAAGGTTTCTATTCTTATTCAGCTGGTGATTATTTAGCGACGGGTAATACATTCTCACAGAGCCCATGGTTTAATTTTCTGAATATTTCCAATGGAGGGGTTGCAGATTATTATTATGCTGAAGGACAGAAGCCAATCAGTACTTACGGACTAAATTTGGAAGGGAATTTAAGAGGTAAAGCGTTACATTGCTTAGTTGAAGATGAATTGACATTGGAAGAGCTAAAGGCTGCTGTCTCTACACGGAGTTTACCAGCTTTAGTTAAAAATGAATTAGATGTAGCACAGAATGAGTTAAGTTATCAAGAGCATTGGGCGCAGTATCAACAAGTAAAGGCAGAACTAGAGTCCATGGTAAGCTCTGGAAATGAATTACTTATCAAGGAAAAAAAGGCAGCTTTATTGGTAGAAAATGAAGAATTTACACATTTTGCCAGTTTAGGATATCAGCATGCCTTGTTTGTAGAAAAGAACATCGACAAAGCAAGAGTTTGGCTCGAGCGGTTTAATAACCCTACTGGAGATTATTTGTTAGCGGGGAGTTATTGGAGTACTGGCAACATTGATCAAGCACTTAGTGTATTGAGTGATATTTCATCGAAATACAACCTTTCTGAAAAGCAACTTGTTGATAATCAACGAATGATTAGCATTTACTCATCTATCGCGAAGAACGGGGAGAGTGTAATGCAAAAAGAATCGTTTGTTCAAGAATTGGAGTCTTATGCCAAGTCAAAGGAAGGGAAGTCATGCTTTCTTGCCCGAACTTTGTTAAGAAGTATTGGTCAGTATTATACCCCAATTCTTGATATTCCAGATGATGCTTTTGTTGAAAATAGATCTAACGAGTACCATACAAAGGATATTGATATAACAATGAAAACCAATGTGTTTCCGAATCCTACTGATGGAATAGTTGTGTTTAATCTTGCTGGATTGTCTGAGAAGGCTGAAGTCATTGTGACTGACATAAACGGGATGCTTGTTGCTAGATTACCTATGGATAAGGATAAAAGTAGTGTATCATGGTCAACAGATGAAGTTGTTGATGGTGTGTATTTTTATCAAGTAAGGAAGGGAAGCCAGTCTTTAGATTCGGGGTCATTTGTTATTCAAAAATAGTTTCACCATGTCTTGTCCTATGTCATATAGGGCAGGACATTTTAATTAGCATCATGAAGAAGATTTTAGCTATAATTATCTTGATTTGTTTTTCAGTTGGCTTGTTTAGTCAACAAGGTTTTAAAAAGGTCTATGGTGAATATCCAGGAAAAGGGGAATACTTGGATATGCTCATAGATAATGATACCTTAATTTTTTATGGTTTGACATCGGATTCTCTTGGGCATCAAGGGATTCGGTTTTATAAGGCAGATACTTTGGGGAATATTTTATACACGCAGATCATTGTGGATACGGCAAGGATATTAACAAGTGCATGGTTTACGAACAAGATTATTAAGACTTCGGACAATAATTATGCGATGATTGGAACTACGGTTGGTGGGCAATTGTATTTTTTAAAAATAAATCATGACTTTGATTTATTGTCTTATGTGCGTTATGAGTCTGATTTTCGCACATTGAATTCTTCCATATTAGAGGTGGAAGGTGGTTTTTTTGTCTTAGCTAGAAAGACACAGGCGAATAGTAGCCTTGCTATGAATGTTGAGTTGATTCGGGCTGATACGGATGGAAATGAGCTTTGGAGGAAGGAATTTGGAGCGCAAGAGTATTCTGAACCTGCCGCAGGAATTAAGAAAATAGATGATAATACTTTTTTGATTTATGGCGGTTATGGCCCGTACCCTGAATGGGATGATCCATCATGGCCTCAATCGACGTGGGGGGCGGATTACTTTTTAGCCATAGATAGTAGTGGTAATGAACTATGGAATTGGCATGGTGATTCGACAGAATTAGCTGCAATGGTAAGAGGAGATGTAGTTTTGATGCCAGATAGTAGTCTAATTTATATCTCTGGTACGTGGGAGTCTTTTGCAGGGGCATACACTAGTCAGCCTTTGATAGTCAGACGAGATAAGAATATGAATCTGATGTGGCAGCGAAAAATTGGTTATTTGGGAGGGGATCAACATTTGACGGACTTAGTAGTAACACCAGACAGTAATTTTGTTGCTTCGGGTTTTGCAAGGCTGGTAGATTATCCGGTCTATCCTAAAGGGATTCATTTTAAGTTTTCGGCAGAAGGGGATAGTATTTGGCTGCGCGAAGATTCGATTACGCAGAACGATCAGTTGAAAATATGGGCAACGGCGGTGCTTCCGAGTGGCAGTATTTTTTCGATTGGGGACTATCGGGCTCCTTTTGGAGTGGCTGGTGGTGTCATTATGAAAATCACACCAGATGGGTGCGTCGATACCCTGAATTGTTTCCCTTTATCTGTGAGTGAGAATATACCTAGCGATGGTGTAGTTGCTTTCCCGAATCCAGCTTTAAATGAAATTCATTTTAATTTTTCCTTGGATATTGGACTGGTAAACTTAGAAATTATTGACTGGCTAGGACGAATCAGTATCTCAAAACAAATATACCCACAGCAAGAAGTAGATGTCACGCATTTATCGAAAGGAATCTATGCATATAAATTGGTGGACACGAAAGGTAAGCTGATTGGATTAGGTAAAGTTGTGAAGGAGTGATTGGGTAAAAAGTACTATGGACAATCTCATTTGTTTGCCACCATCAATTGCTTACTAACCTTCTTTCCATTCACATCCAAAGTATAAAAATAAGCCCCTGCATTTAAATCTAATTTTTTCAAATCTACAGAAATTAAATGCTTGCCATACGCTAATTTTTTTTGCGTAAGCGGCTGATACACAAGCTTTCCCGACGCAGTATAGATGGAAATAGAGACCAATGCTTGTTGGTGCAATTTAAAAGAAATGTATGTTTTTTCTTTTGCGGAAGCGGGGTTGGGGTAGGTGTCGAGTTGTTGAATATTTGCGGAAGCATCCTGTGTGCCTGTAAATATATCTTCTGAAGGAGTGATGTCCGTCCAAACACTCAATTGCCCATCTTCGAAACGTGTCCAAATGGGACGCACAATGCCATCATGTACCGTAATATTATTATAGTCCCCAAAGAAAATACTTGGGGTGGGAGTGAAAGGTGTTTCACTAATTTTGCGATTGATGAAAGTCTGTCCTCCATCCTTAGATAGGGCGAGATAAACATCCGTTTGATTGTCAGAATAATGCCGTCTATCATAAAAAACAAAATACAAGTAGCCCGTAGTCTGGTCAATATCCATCCAAGTCAAAAATTGGTGTTTGCCTGCGGGATCGTCATTAACTCGAATGGGCGCACTCCAAGTATTGCCCCCGTTAGTAGATTTTGCGAGCCAAACATCGGTGTCGTTTTCTCCATTGCGCTGGTCTGTCCAGTTGACATAAATAGTACCATGATGAGTACCGCCACTCAAATCACATTTGGTGATTGGAAGCCCATTGCATCTCGAAATGCCAGGTATCGTATAGTCCCATCCTTGCGGAAAATCAGAAATAAAAATATCGTCATCAAGCCAAGTGTCGCCTTCATCCAATGAACGGTCAAAAAGAACACCTTCTGGCCCCGCCCAAGTCACATAGATTTCTCCATTTGGACCCACAGCAGGCGTAGCTCCTTCGACGGTATTATCAGAATCGACACAATCTCCGTTGACTTTGTTAATTCTTTTCGCAGGCGTCCAAGTGGCGCCACCGTCCAAAGATTTGGAAAACATGATCTTTGAGCTATCGGTTGGTTCGTTACTATCATATTTGTCAAACTCCGTCCAGGTGATAAAGATATGGTTGTTGTTGCGATTAACCACAGGCCATTCTTTGTCTTGGACTTTGGCGCCATTAAGACCCGTAAAGGTGTCTATGGGCCAGGTCATTCCTTGGTCTGTAGATTTTTGGCAGACGATGCGATCCACCCAGTTGCCATTAATAGGGTTAGACAAGTGAAAGAAATAAAAAGCTCCAGCAGTATCAATCATAAGGGCAGAGTCTCCCCAGACACCACTAGCAGAAGTCAATTTGTTAGCCGTCCAAGTACGCCCAGTGTCCAAGCTTACGTAATAATTATCGATATTAGATGCTGCTAATAATTGCGCAGGATTTTTGGGATTCATGATAATGGAAGGCTCGTTGGGATAATATTCATCGCTTATCATGATGTTTTGAGCAGATATCGCTTGCGCAAAAAATAGAAAGAACAAGGTGGCGGAAATATATTTCATGCTTTTTTTTCTCAAAGGTAGGGATTTGTTTTTAGATATATAGGGCTGAAATGACAAAAAATGGCAGAAGTGTGAATTGGTGTTGTGTGGGTTGAAAAGCCCCAATCACTCCGTGTAATAATTTAACGAAGTACGAAGTGATTGGGCTTACAAAATCACCAGTCATTAGTCGCGAAAAATAAAAATTTTATTCGACTACTAGTTTCGCAACAAAATACTGGTCATCAAATAGATATTTTACGATATAGATACCACTTTTTAAATCAGAAATATCTACTTGGGCGCCTTGGGTTTGCTCTGTTTTTATTAGAGCACCTTCCACTCCATAAAACGCTACTTCGATATTGGATGAATTGCTAGTATTTTTTAATTGAACAAAATCGCTTGCTGGGTTGGGGTATAAAGAAGTAGGCACGTAGGAAGTAGGTGCATTAATTCCAGTAACCAAATCATCCTGTGTAATGCATAGGGCAGAACTGATGAATAAAGAGCCATCACTATAACCATAAGAAGTTGATGCAATAAATGAACGGGTAAAAGCATTGTACCATAGGGAGATAGTATCCACATAGTTTGTTGGGAGACCTGTGTAAGTATAATTGCTTACCACTTCTATTTTTAGCACATCATCTACTTGTCCATAAGAAGTTATTAAGGAGCCATATCCCGCGGCATTAATGCTAATGGTTCCTGTAAGATTCAGAGACGTACCATTTCCAAAAATGGTACCCGCATAAGTCTCGTTAAAGACGTCATTGTAGGTGATTGGAAATTTTAATACTTCCCTTTTGTCTGTATAATTTACTCTAGAATCGTTAGAATATTTTTGAGACCAAGAAGAAAGTTCTGAAGAAGAAATTTCGTAGAAAACTTCTGTAGAAGTAGCGCTATTCTCGACAATAGTAGCATTTGGAAAGCTGCTGGGTTCGGTGGAGTTGGCGACATCATCATATGCGACTGTGTCATAAATCGTTGTCAAAGAAGAAAAATCCCATGTTTGATTAGCTCCGTTATTACGAACATTAATGGTCGGAGATAATGCACCATAATAGGTAAATGAATCTCCGATTTGGGGTGTGTTGGCGGCACTAGTTAGCGTGATTTGTCCTACGGCACTAACAGAGAGTAGCAAAAGAAATAAAAACGGTAAGTAACTTTTTTTCATTTTTGAATAGTTTTAAATGATTGAGAATCTACAAAAATACGCAAAAAAAAGGTATTTGTTTAGGCCGATCCTGCGCTGTCTCCTAAAATAGCTCTCCCTGCATCCCAAAAGATTTAGGGTTTTCCAGTCGCAACAATTCTCGCTTCATCTCAAGACCATTCAAATAACCCGTCAGATCCCCTTTTTTGCCAATCAACCGATGGCAAGGGACGACAATGGCAATAGGATTGGCGCCAGCGGCTTGACCTACGGCACGCACAGATTTGGGATTGTCTAATTCGTGTGCAATATATGAATACGAGACTGTTTTGCCGTAAGGTATCTTTAATAATTCTAGCCACACAGCTTTGTAAAAATCACTCGATTCTCCAAAGTCTAGTTTTAAATCAAATCCTTTTCGTACTCCCAAAAAATATTCTTCTAGCTGCCCAATAGTATCTAACAAAATGGCTGGCAAATCATCATTTTTTACCTTTTTGGGACGGGGTATCTTCTTAATTCCCGTAAGAGAATTGTTATGTGCGGTTATTTCCAACCAACCGATAGGAGATATGTACCAAGCCTTTTGTGACATGAAGATTTTAGTTAACTTGTGCGCTCAAAGATAGAAAACTATTAAAACATTTGCCAGTTCCCTTGCGGAAAAAGATTAAGGAAGTAACATAATTTCTTTAATATAGTTTGGTATGGTGCTGGCGCAAACGAGAAAACTTATGTTGGTCAAAACTTACGCAAGTGCAGTCTATGGTGTGGATGCCATGACGATTACTGTCGAAATTAGCGCAGGCGGGCAAATTCCTGCAGGCTCCAATGCTTATTTTTTGGTGGGTCTTCCAGACAATGCCATTCGCGAAAGCTATTCACGGATAGAAACCGCAGTCAGAAACTTTGGATTTAAAATTCCTAGGGTGAAATTTGTGGTCAATTTAGCGCCAGCGGATGTGCGCAAAGAAGGTTCCGCTTATGACTTGCCTATTGCGCTTGGTTTGTTAGGGGCGACGAGCCAAATAAATGCAGATTTATTAGAATCTTCTGTGTTGATGGGCGAATTGTCACTAGATGGCTCTTTGAGACCGATTAAAGGAGCTTTGCCCATAGCGATTCAGGCGCGCAAAGAAAAATTTAAAAGGTTGATTGTGCCCGCTCAAAATGCACGTGAAGCGGCCATCGTCAATGATATTGATGTCTATGGCGTGCAGACGTTGCAAGAAGCCATTGATATCTTAAATGGAGAGAGCGATTTGAAACCAGTCGAAGTGTCCACACGTGATGAGTTTGCAATAAAAAAGAATCACTACGCTGTTGATTTTTTGGATGTCAAAGGACAAGAGCGTATCAAAAGAGCATTAGAAATTGCCGCTGCGGGGGGACATAATGCCATTTTAATCGGTCCGCCGGGCGCAGGAAAAACCATGTTAGCCAAACGCTTACCGACAATTCTACCGCCTTTGTCACTTTCGGAAGCTTTGGAGACCACTAAGATTTATTCCGTTGCCGGAATATTGCAATCGGATGCAGGCTTGGTGACCGTTCGTCCATTTAGGTCTCCACACCATACGATTAGTGATGTTGCCTTAGTGGGTGGGGGCTCTAATCCCTTGCCTGGCGAAATTTCGTTGGCACACTATGGTGTCCTTTTCTTGGATGAATTACCTGAGTTTAAGCGTCAAGTTCTAGAAGTTTTGCGTCAGCCGATGGAAGAACGTAAAATTACCATCTCTCGAGCCAAAATCACCGTCGATTACCCCGCCAACTTTATGCTCATTGCTTCCATGAATCCTTGCCCTTGCGGCTATTACAATCATCCCGACAAGGAATGTGTTTGTGGGCCGGGTATTGTCAAACGCTACCTCAATAAAGTTTCAGGCCCTTTGATGGATAGGATAGATTTACACGTAGAAGTTACGCCTGTCAGCTACGAACAATTAGCAGACCGGCGCCGCGAAGGGGAGACTAGTGAAGTCGTTGCCGAAAGGGTCTTGGCTGCTAGGAAAATCCAAAAAGAACGCTTTAAAGAGCATCCCGAAGTCTTCTCTAATGCCCAAATGTCTGGACGACTCGTCCAAGAAGTTTGTCAATTAGACCCCGCTTGTCTGCTCCTTCTAAAAACATCTATGGAAAAACTCCAACTTTCCGCTCGAGCTTATGACCGTATCCTTAAAGTCGCCCGAACGGCTGCCGATCTAGGCAATTCTAAAGATATTACCATCGAGCATCTAGCCGAAGCGATTCAATATCGGACGTTGGATCGGGAGACTTGGGCTGGTTGATGAAAAAAATTGGAAATTACTTGGAAATCAGCGGGATATCTTACGAGTTGTGCTACCGCCCATTACAAGGAGCGTATGTTTTACAGCGGAGAAGCGGAAACCCTAAAACCCCGTAGGGGTTTCCCAGTTTTGCCCCAAACAAAGTTTGGGGTTAAAAGAATGTCGCAGCGGCAGCGGGAACCCTAAAACCCCGTAGGGGTTTCCCATCTTTACCCCAAACAAAGTTTGGGGCCGCTACGGCACCACTTCCTAGGCACTTCCTAAGCACTTCCTAGGCACTTCCTAGGCACTTCCTAAGTATTCAATCCACCACAAACACTAATAGTCTGCCCAGAAATATAAGAGCTCATATCAGCCCCTAGAAAAAGGCAAGTGTTAGCGACTTCTTCTCCTTGTCCAAGACGTTTTAGAGGGATGCCAGAAAGGAAAGTTTCTTTGGTTTTGTCGTCTAGTTCTGTTGTCATATCGGTCTCGATAAAGCCTGGAGCGATAGCATTGCAACGGATATTGCGTGAACCAACTTCTTTGGCAATGGACTTCGTAAAACCAATGATGCCCGCTTTGGATGCCGAATAATTCGCTTGCCCGGCATTGCCAAATACTCCGACTACAGAGCTCATATTGATGATAGAGCCTGCCCGATTGCGCATCATGTGCCTAACCACGTGTTTGGTTAAGTTGAAGACCGACTTTAGGTTGATGGTGATGACATTATCCCATTGCTCTTCGGACATACGCATGATTAGATTGTCTTGAGTAATTCCTGCGTTATTAATTAGGATGTCAATTTTGTCGAAGTCGGCAAGCACTGTTTTTATGAGTTCTTCTGCTTGCGCAAAATCAGCGGCATCAGATTGGTAGGCTTTGATATTTGCGCCAGCCTTAGACAATTCAGCGACTATTTTGTCTGCCTTATCGGAAGAAGAGCGATAAGTAAAGGCTACGGATGCTCCTTCGTTTACATATTTGCGCACAATTGCTTCACCAATTCCACGAGAGCCACCCGTTATTAAGGCTATTTTTCCATCAAGAAGTCCCATAATTGTTTTTTTTGCAAAATTGAGAAAAAAAGACCAAATACAAAGCCTTTTATGGAATTCTTTTGCGAAAGCTCAGAAATTTTAGGGTGTTGGAGCGGTGTTGGGGAATTGGGGCCGAGCATTCCTACGTCACTTTTGGGGTATTGGGCAAGCACGTCCTAGGCGGTAGCACTCAACTTCTCAATCAGCAAAGCCCGAAGGGCAAGCGACTCAACCAGCGAAGTCCAAAGGACAAGCGACTCAACCATCGAAGCGACTCAACCATCGAAGCGCTCAACTCATCAACTACTCCCGAGCTTTCTCAAAACCTTTCCGCAAGGAGATAACAAAATTACGTCCTGGAGCAGAGATATTTGAAGCAAAAGGGCGATAGTGTAAGTCACCGATGTTTTCTATGGCAAACTGCAAAGAATAGTTTTTGCCTAGGTGAATAGAAGAATAGACATTGTATGTATGCCAGGCAAAAGCCCCTTCTGCATAGGTGTTTTTGGCATTATCCGAAGTGCCTGGCCCAAATTCGCTTATAGGCTTGAAGCCATTAAAGCGGATATTCCCAGAGAGCTGCAAACGCTTTGTTTTATAACTTAATCCGATTTTTCCGTAAGGTGGTGGAATATGGGCTAATGGGCTGCTATTGCCATCTTTTAAGATGACTCCTTCTGTGATGCTCCAGCTTCCATCCAGCTTCCATTTGGGACCAAAATAAAAGATTCCGTTTAGTGAGAAACCACGAATTCTGGCAGAATCTGCATTGATGCTTGCCGTTACCCGATAGCATTCTTCAGCATCACAAATAAAGTCCGAGCCATCTGGCGCCAAGAATGTATCGACAACAATGGCATCTGTCAAATTGGTCTGAAATAACGTCAAATAAATATTGGCAGCAAAGCCTTTTTTATTGCCCTTGTAATAGGCTCGCTTGCGAAAAAATTGCCCAATAGTAAATTCAACCTGTCTGGAATGCTCTGGCTTGATGTTGGGGTTGGGGGCTGTAATAAAACCATTTTTCTCACGAATTTTGGCAAAGTCATCCAAGTTGGGTGCCCGAAAAGCCGTAGAAAGTAAACTCCTTAACTGGAAACCATTTTTAGCATTGATGGTGGCGCCAATTCCCCATGTCAAAGCACTATTGCGATTAGAGAGTCCATCATAGAAGTCTCTAGGCCAAGGAAAAAAATCATCCCTTTTATATTTTGCCGCAAGGTCAATCGTCGAATAGCGGATGCCACTATTAATAGAAATAATACTGTCTCTAGATTGTAATTGCAAAATACCATATCCTCCCTTGGAGACCATTTCGCTGCCTCCGCTCGGGTAACGAGTGAGTTTGTTATGTGTGACAAAGTTAGTTGCAATATTTAGCTTCCCTGCCTGAGAAAAAACGTTATTGACGTTCAATTCGGCACCATATAAAAATTTGAAAGATGACCGCTTGTTAAGCCATTTTTCAAAGTCTAAAGTCATCGCATATACATGGACATCTTCAAATTGAAAGGAACGCTGGGCTTTCGCAAATTTTCGGGTCAGTCGGTCTTCATTTATCTTTTGGTAAGAAACAATCCCTTTTGCTTTGTTGAAAAAGAGATTCTTGCCGACCCACTTGGTATGTAGGGCCGTCAGTACACGCAATTGGGGGCCATAGTACCATTCTGAATATTTGAGCCTATCGGGGACTCCTTTAGTTATGGCGAGTTTGTCATTTCTTGAAATGTTACTAGAGTTGGATATTTGAAAGTTTACGCCAAATTCTAATCTTTCTGTCAGTTGAAACCGTAGTTTGTTGATGACATCTAATTGTTGATATTCACTATGTGGGATGATATTGGGGTCAAAATTTTTGACGACTTGGTCACTTTCATTGATTCTATTGACATAGAAAAATTGTTTGCCAAAATCAGGATAGTCTTCATGTCGTACATTACCTGTCCGCAAATTTCCAAATTTAGAAATGGACAAACTCGTAAACATCCCAAATTTATGTCGGGCATAATCAAAGTCAATATGAGCCGTTTTTTCTTGATTGGCTGTCGCAAATCGCAAATAACCTGCTGCTTTTGTCCTTTGATAGGACAGATCATCTTTTGTTAAAATAGATGGGCGCCGTGTCCGAAAATGAATGACACCGCCTAGGGCATCGCTACCATACATCAAAGAGCCTGGCCCAAAGATGATTTCCATCTTGTCCAAAGCCGAATTGTCAATGGTAATCGCATTTTGTAAGTGACCACTGCGATAAATAGCATTATTCATACGGACGCCATCGACGACCAAAAGTACTTTGTTGGCTTCAAATCCCCTTAAAACAGGACTTCCGCCCCCTGCTTGTGACCGTTGAATAAATACTTGGCCAGAAGACTCCATCGTATGCGCTGTCGTTTGGGGGTTGAGAAAGGCAATTTCTTCGCTAGAGATTTTTTCTACCTGATAAGGGATTTCTTCTTTTCGGGCATCTGTACGGCCTACGACGATTACTTCCTGAATAATCTGTTGGGCAGGTAACATTTTAATTTTTGCCCCACGGCGACGGATATCAAATAAGCTAAGTGAAATGGACTCGTAGCCAAGAAAAGAAAATTCAAAAACACGATGTAATTTGTCAGAAGGCAGGTCAATTTTGCCATCCATGTCGGTAGTGCCCCCAAAGTCTTCTCCAGCATAGACATTGACTCCAGGAAGTGGAAGGAATTGTTCGTCCAATACAGACACACGAATGCTAGGGCTTGTTTGTGCAAAAACCCAATTAAATGAAAATAACAGCAAAATTCCAAATAAGGAAAGCCTCATTTAAAGCATGTTGGTTACAAAGGGGAATAGTACGTTGGATTGTTAGAAAGGTTGTCCTTTTTCTAACAATTCACAGCTCGGGGGAAGCCTATCAATAAAAACACTGCAAAATAACGGTTTATGACGTTTTTTCCTAATGTTTTCTGTAGAATTCTCCTTAGTTGTTTAACGGTAAATCAATCTCAAAGGTTGTTCCTTTTTCGACAATAGATGATTTTACAAATATCTTACCAGAGTGGTACGTTTCAATGATGCGCTTTGAGAGAGAAAGCCCTAGTCCCCATCCCCGTTTTTTGGTGGTATATCCTGGGTTGAAAATGGTCTTTAGTTTTCCAGAAGGAATACCTTTGCCCGTATCTGAAATATTGATGATAATACGTTGATTGACAACCTTTAAGACAATATCAATGCTGCCCTTGCCTTCCATTGCGTCTAGCGCATTTCGGATAAGGTTTTCAATGACCCAGTCAAATAGGGGAGCATTGATATGGCCAATGATATTTTCTTGCTCTGCCTTTAGCGAAAAATTCATGCGCTTGGGAGAGCGCGCACGCATATAATCCATCACTTTCTGGAGCTTTTCGTTGAGATTGATGGGTTCTAAGTCAGGAGTAGAGCCTACTTTCGAAAATCTCTCGGCAATGAGCTCAAGGCGAGTGACATCCTTTCGGAGTTCGTTGACGATATTTTGAGTCATTTCATCGTCTGGATTGACCATTTTTAGGTGTTCTATCCAAGCGACGATAGCCGTGATTGGAGTGCCTAGCTGATGTGCGGTCTCTTTGGCCATTCCAACCCAAACTAGATTTTGCTCGGTTTCTCTAGCCGCACTAAAAGCCAAATACCCTAAGATGATGAAAGCCGAAATCAATAATAATTGAATAAATGGCATGTAATTCAATTGGGTTAGCAATTTGGACTGTTTGTAATAGATATATTGTGTGTTGTATTGGTCACTTACGACAAAAGGCTTGCCCCCGTTTTTGATGATGGTAGTCAACTCCTTGCGGAGAAAAATGGTGTCTGTTTCCTTGTCTGCGCCAAAGTTTTGGCCATAGTCTATGCCCCCGCGGTCATTTACTAGGATGAGTGGGGTGGTTTCGTTGTCTTGGAGTATTTTGGAGACCAATGTCAAATAACTAGTCGTATCTTCAAGTGTTTGAATGGCTAGGGCTATGTGCTGTACCTTATGCCTTTCTTCTGTTTTTATTTTTTCAGATAGATAAAAAGTATAGGCGAGCGACAGCAAAACTATCAGCAGACCTGCCAATCCGAGATAGATTTTCCACTTTGATTTGGTGGAATAGATGTTATTTTGTCTTTTTTGGCTCATTATTTAGGTCAAAGTAAAGAAAAAAATGGGATGTATGAATAAGATTTGTCTCAAAAATCGTTTTTTATTACTTTACCGTAATCGTACGGAGTATTTTTGCGTACAAATAGCCCACTTGTTTTGAGTTTACACAAACACTACAGATAATGAAATTATTGCCTTTTTTATTTAGCTTTTTTCTGTTGAGCCTTTTTGCGCAAGCTCAAGATGTGCTGGACGTTGATCAAATGCCTTATTTCAAAGGGGGCAAACACTTAAAGGCGGGAAGTGCCGAAAAAAGAAATCTCTCCAATCAAAAAATCGTGGAGTTTGTGCAAAAAAACTTAATATACCCAGATTCTGCCAAGTTGATGGGGATTGAAGGGGTGGCTATTGTGCGTTTCTTGATCGATGAACAAGGTCGTGTCCAAAACCCTAAACTGCTCTATGACTTGGGATCTGGCTGTGGTGATGAAGCCTTGCGTATCATCCGAAAAATGCCTAGATGGGAGCCGGCTGTTAAGGATAATCTGCCTGTTGCTGTCGAATTGGAGCTGCCTATCCGTTTTGAATTTTTGGAGGAAGATGTGCTTGATGGATACCGCTTGGTTTGGGGCGACCTGAATGAAGATGTGGTGTCTAGGAGAAGATTGCGAAAGCTAATGAAATCTCCGATTTATGTCTTGTCAAACCTGGGAGATGAAGTGGATGTTTTGGAGCTAAATGTAGTCATCGTTCGTAAAAATAAAATTGTCAAAGAAAAATTAAGTGGTGGTAAATTGACCACAAAACAAAGAAAAATAATTAATAGAGTATTGCCCAATTCCCTAATAGTGCTCATCGGTACCATCCAGCAAAAAGGAAAATTTTATTATATCCGCCGAGAGTTGAAGCTACGTTAGAAGCTTTGGTCAATTGATGAGCGTACTCCGAAAAATCGTTGTAGTCCCTAACTAAGGAATGGAGCAAAATTTTATTTAGCGAAGGTTTAAGAAACCACTAGTTTCAACTATCTTCTTGGTATTTTTAGCGTTAGGGCTTTGGCTTACCTAGGTTTCTCAAACCGTTCAACTGAAACTAGTCAGAATGAAATAAATAAGCACATTGAGCTTTCGGAGTGGACTCAAAATTTACCTAAATAAATGGTTCGGTCATTATTTTGGCAAAAAAGTAGCAAAAAGCCCTATAAACACTGGCTTTTTTCTATTTATTGCATGTTATGTTTT
>CAMZKG010000248.1 GCA_947311105.1 uncultured Saprospiraceae bacterium | reverse complement strand
CTGGCTTATTAAATGTTAAAATCTCTAATTTAACTTTAAATCCACCTTTTGGCTTTATAATAAACTTTGTACCTTTTTTAACTTCCCCTTCAACCTTTGTCCATTCTATATCATCTTGCCACTTAGACCAATTTTTAACATCTGAATGTGCTTCCCAAAGTTCATTTATAGTTGCACCTTTAATTATTATTGTTTTCTCTTTTTTATGCATACCGTTTATTTTTGTTTTTGCAATGTAAGTGCAAATATAATATACATATATACAATATGCAAATAAAAAAATCAAAAATTATATTCTGATTTCGTTTTTTATGGTTGCCAACTTACATATATCCGCACCCAATCAAATTGCGGTACTTGCTCCCAGCTAATCACAACCACTTGATTATCAACAAAATATCCGTTTACAAACAGATAATTGAGCGTTTACAAACGCAAGTAAACGGTTAATTAGCGCTGAATTACGATTTTTTTACAATTATTTGTTTTTTACTATCGAAGCCACCAAATTATCGTTTTTTGCGCAAGCGAATCCATAGCCTAAACAAATAGCTGGATGGGTGAAATTTAATTGACAACTCTTGCCTTGTCATCCTTCAATAATAAGGTCGCAACATAAAATAAATCACGGGTCCCGTAATAGCGACATAGAGCCAAAAAGGAAAAACCCAGCGGGCTAGCCGTTTGTGCCGCTCGTACTGTCCAGTCAATGCCCGAATATAAGTAAACAAAATAAATGGTAAAATAGCACCAGCCAACACTATATGAGTCGCCAATAAAATCAAATAAATCGTCCGGCTAAGCCCTTCTCCCCCATATTTGGTTTCTGGTGTCGTAAAGTGATACAGGACATAACTCACTAGGAATAAAGCAGATAGCACGATGGCGGTTGTCATAATCTTGCGATGAGCTGACACTTTTTTTTGCTTGACCATCCATACTCCGAGAAGCAACAAAATGGCGGTTGTAGAATTAATAGCGGCATTGACGGCAGGCAAGAAGCTAAAATCGATATCCGTTTGAATCTTTATGCGCCGCATCATGCCTACTACCATAAATACCACAATCGACACTCCTATTGCTAGGCGATTGAGTATTTTTTCTCTGCTTTTCAAAGGGGTGTTGCTCATTTTTCGGTCTCTCTTTTCAACTCTGCTTTAGGTGTTTTTTTGGGGGGAAGCAACAAGGCGACTTGGCGAACAAATAATTCGATATCCTTGCGATTGGTTAAATCATATCGCTTGCGCAAATGCCCCTGCCTATCGATGAGCAGACCTTGTCCTGGCAATTCATCAGGAGATATATTCAGTGCTTTCGCAAAAACCCTTTTTCCGGAAGGTATCATACCCAAAACCTGAGCGGTATCTTGAATCCCATGAATTCCTTCAACCATAAAAATCACATCCTTACGGTTATCAAATTGACTATGCATACTAACCAATGCTTTTTGGGCGTCAGCAGCACCTTCGACAAAAAAGACCAATAGGACATTCTCGCCAGAGTTAATACTATCCCCAGATAGTGTTTGAGCTAAGCCGTAGTCTTCAAATTGATTAAAAAGATCTTTGCGGTAATTGACACCTTTATTCATATAATACATGGCGAGCATAGGAAATCCCACCAATATCAGAATCGCCACTAGAAAACCAACATTATTCTTCTTTTTCTTCTCCATTATGCAAAGATAGTAATTTGGGGGCATTTTCCCGTAAGGGATAAAAAAGCAATCTGCCTATCTCAAAGGATAAACAGATTGCTTGTAAAGTCAATATGATTCTTATTAGCTAAGCCAAAAAATTAGTGCTCAGGTAGATGTTTTACATCGTGATGCTCAGATACAGGCGGCACTTCCGCAGGATGTTGATCCGCAGAACGTGCTCTTCGTTCTTGAAAACTATTGCCGTCGTGAGAGAAGGCAATCACGCCCCAGAGCAGCAAGATAAAGGGAACAGCCAATCCAACACGTAGGCCTTTAGATTCATATTTTAAGTGCATAAATTCACCTAAGATGAACAAAGCTTTCACCATACTAAATACAGCCATCAATATAGAATAAAAGGTCTTATTCAAGTGAAACCCTTCAATCAAGTGTCCTTTTGCTAATAAAGCAATTGCTACTTCGACAATCGTAATGATTCCTAGAAATATCAGTCCTTTAACAACTGCTTTTTTCGATTCTTCGTAAGTCAAATGTGCCATCAATAATTCTTTTTAAAGGAGATAAAAAACAAGGAATACAAAGACCCATACCAAATCCACAAAGTGCCAGTACAAGCCTATTTTTTCGACCATTTCGTAGCCATTTTTTCGCTTTTTGTATATGCCACTAACGACATTCAATAGGATAATCAACAAAAACAATACTCCGGAAAAGACGTGAAATCCATGAAATCCAGTGATAATAAAGAACAAAGCCCCAAACTCACGGGGTCCAAAGACTTGGGATTTAACTTTTCCTGCTTCTGGTCCTGATGTTACTTTATACTTTTTCGGCGCCCACTCTCCATGGTGTTTATGAATGATATAACCAGTGCCCGCTTTAAAAGTCTCCCCTTCACTTCCATCGGCATTAATATAGACACCATCTGCGTCATATTTACTAAATGGATTCGTATATAGGGTCACGCTTTCTTCATTGATAAGGTTATTCCATTCCCAAGCTTGACACCCTAAGAAAGCTAATCCCCCGATGATTGTCAATCCCATCCAAAACACTACTCCTTTTTGATTTTCTTCTTTGCCTTCTTGGACTGCTCTTACCATCGTCACCGAGCTCAAAATCAAAATAAAAGTCATCACCGTCACAAAAATCAATGGCATGTGATGAAAACCGCCTGGAAATGTAGAGAATACAAAATCGGCTTCAGGCCAAGTAGCCGAGCTAAACCGCAATGCGGCATACGCTATCAAAAACCCAGAAAACGTAAATGCATCGGAAAGTAAAAAATACCACATCATCAATTTACCATAGCCTGACTTCAATGGCTGGTCGCCACCTTGCCATGCAGGGCCATAATCCACTTCGTGATGTGCTTCTACAACTGTTGTATGATCAGACATGCTGAATATTTTTTTATTGTGTAAACAAAAAGAGCAATAGGTAAACCCAAAGAAAACCTATAAAATGCCAGTAATGCAATACCAGCTCAAATCTATTTTTTCGCCTATATGTAGGCTTATAAGGTAATTTGAAGGCAAATACTAATGCCAATATCAAGGCAACAATACCTCCTAATACATGCAGAGCATGAAATCCAGATATCACATAAATAAAAGAGCCAGACGGATTGCCCGACAATTCAATGCCTATCGAATGTAATGCCAACCAACCTTTATACTGCAATACCACAAAGGCTAAACCCATAATAAAGGCAGCTACCAGCATATATTTATAGACATATTCTTTCCCTTTCAGAAAACCCTTATAGGACATCTGCAAAAAGACACTACTCAATAAAATAACAAAGGTATTGTAGTAGAATATCTTGGGTAAATCAAAGTCCAGCCAATTACCAGCCGCACGCTTAACCACATAGGCGCTCGTCAAGGCCACAAACATCATCAAAATAGACCCCAATGCCACCCACAAGGCTAATTTGTGTGGATGGATTTTATTCCGATAATCAATTCTATCTTTATGTACAGTCGCCATTATAATACATTTAGTGAGTAAGCCAACAATACTGCTGGCAAGTAAATAAAGGAGGCAAACATTAATCTTCTTGCCGCTTTGTCCGTATTATCGCGGTACAACTCGTAGCTCCTATACATAAAGAAACCGCCAAGTACGGTCACTACGATAAAAGCAACAAGGCTATTCATATTATTTCTGAAAGGAAGCAGAGAAATCAAAATCAATGGCACACATGTCCACATACTTATCATCCCTACTCTCTTGGTTTTTTCTCCATCAAAAGGCAACAATAAATACCCTGCCTTCTTATAATCCTTATCTCCGACCCAGGCTATCGCCCAAAAATGCCCAAACTGCCAAAAAAATTGCATCCCAAACAAGAATATCGCATCCATCGTAATCGCTCCATGAAAGGCTACGCCGCCTATCAATAAAGGAAAAGCACCAGGTATCGCTCCAACCAATACTGCAATATTAGAAAAGCGTTTAAATGGAGTATAAACAAAGGCATACAAAATCAACGACAACGTAGATAAAAATGCCGTCAATGGATTAATCATCGCCAACAAAGAAACCCCACCTAACGACATTAAGCCTGCATAAAATAAACCTTCAGCAGAAGTCATTCGACCAGCAGGGATAGGACGGTCTCTTGTCCGCTCCATCATTGCATCGTAGTCTTTTTCAAAGACTTCATTTAGCGCACTAGCTCCACCCGAAACCAAAAAGCCACCCAAGCCCAACATAAAATACGTGGACATCATCGCTTGTCCAGCCGAAACGACATACAAAGAAACTAAAGATGAAAATATCACCAATACACCAAGTCGAAACTTCGTCAACTCTATAAAATCCTTGACATAAATTCTAGTCTTGGAAAGCGTGCTTGTTTTTACCTGACTCATTGATTAATGACTTTCTGTTGTTTCGCCTTCTAATGGCGGCTGTATCTGTGGAATATAATCAAATCCATCCTTCGAATAATCATAAGGCCAACGGTGTACCGTAGGGATATTACCTGGCCAATTACCATGCCCTGGCATTATAGGTGTTGTCCATTCTAGTGTATTCGATTTCCATGGATTCTTTGAAGTTACTTTCTTACCAAAAAATATGCTATGGAAGAAATTAGCTATAAAAACAATCTGTAAAAAGAAGGTACATATAGCTACCACCGTAATAAAAGCATTCAAACTCTGAAACTGTGAAAAAGTATCAAACACATCAAACGAGTAATATCTTCTTGGGACTCCTGCCAATCCTAAATAGTGCATCGGCCAAAAAATCAAATAGGCTCCAATCATCGTCCCCCAAAAGTGTAACTTTCCTAAAGTCTCATTCATAAATCGTCCATACATCTTAGGAAACCAATGATAAATCCCCGCAAACATCCCAAAAAAGGCCGCTACTCCCATAACTATATGAAAGTGAGCCACCACAAAATAAGTATCATGCATCTGGATATCAATCGCAGAGTTACCCAAATAAATACCCGTCAATCCACCAGAGATAAACATCGAGACAAAACCAATCGCATACAACATCGCTGTATTGAGTCTGATACTCCCTCCATACAACGTCGATATCCAGTTAAATACTTTCACCGCAGACGGTACCGCAATAATCAAAGTAAAAATCACAAAGAAATTGGAGATAAATGGATTCATCCCTGACATAAACATATGATGCGCCCATACCAAGAAAGATAAAAATGCTATAGACGCAATAGATATGACCATCGCCTTATATCCAAAAATAGGCTTGCGCGAATGCGTAGATAAAACTTCAGAAGAAATACCCATCGCTGGCAAAATAATGATATATACTTCGGGATGCCCCAAAAACCAAAATAGATGCTGGTACAGAATTGGACTTCCTCCTACATTATCTAAGGCTTGACCATTTATAAAGATCTCACTCAAATAAAAGCTCGTTCCCAAACTCCTATCTGCCATCAACAACAAAAAGCCAGATACCAATACAGGAAAGGACAACAAGCCGATTATTGCCGTAATAAAAAACGACCATACCGTCAAAGGCATACGCCACATACTCATGCCTTTTGTCCGTAGATTTAAAACTGTCGTAATATAATTAATACCTCCTAGTAGCACTGAGACTACAAAAAAGGTTAAACTTACTAACCACAATGTCATACCGACACCAGACCCCGACGATGCTTGCGGCAACACACTCAGTGGCGGATAGGCCACCCACCCGCCTGACGCAGGCCCCGTACTCGCAAACAAGGACAAAAACATAATCACTCCTGCCAAAAAGAAAAACCAGTAAGACAGCATATTCAACAATGGAGACGCCATATCTCTAGCTCCTATCTGCAACGGAATCAACAAGTTACTAAACGTCCCACTCAAGCCCGCTGTCAACACAAAAAAGACAATAATCGTCCCGTGCATGGTCACCAAGGCATAGTAAAACTCCGTCGCCAAATGCCCAACACCTGCACTATCCACCACAATCCACTTTCCCAATAAAGGCTTTATCCAAGTCATACTTTCTTCTGGAAAACCTAGCTGCATCCGAAAGATAACAGACATCGCCGCTCCAATAACCGCCCAAAACATTCCTGTAATCAAAAACTGCTTGGCAATCATCTTGTGATCCATCGAAAAAACATACTTCGAGAAAAAATTCGATTGATAAGGGTCTTCATCATGATGATGCTCATGAAAATGGTCATTAAAACCATTTTCTTTTAACAATTTCTCATCATCAATTAGTAAAGAATTCTTTTCCATTTATCTGTCAATTGGTATTAAAAATTAGTTTTTGCTTGCGCGAAAAAGCTAATGGCTTTCGCTTAAAATCTTCACTTCCGTACGTCTATTTTGCGCACGTCCTTCGGGCGTATCATTGCTCGCCACAGGCACGGTCTCCCCATATCCTTTTGGAACTAAAATCGTGTTTCCGATACCCGACTTTTTCAAGAAAATAACCACGGCATCCGCTCTTTTTTGCGAAAGCGACATATTAGCAGCGTCATTTCCTTGCGCATCCGTATGCCCACTTACTTCCAACTTCAATCCTTCATGCGCCTTTAGCGTATGTGCCAAAGTGGTTAACTCTGGCCAAGAATCTTCGGTCAATTGGGCCGAGCCCGTTTTAAAGTGTACATGTTCTAACTTAATAGCGCCGGCACCTTCCGAAAGCATTTTTTCCATATTCGCGGAGACATCATCAGATGATGCTTCATGTTTTGGAGTAGCTTCTTTCTTTTTGATATTTTGCAAATAGTAAGAGTTTTGCTCTTTTAGCCATTTTTCATACTCTTCGGGCTCCACCACAACCACTTCGCGTCTCATACTAAAGTGTCCTTTACCGCACAATTCGGCGCAAGCCAGCTCGTATTTAAAGGTTTCCCATTTCTTGGGGCCATCTGGGTCTTCAGGATCTGACGGCACCATATATTCTGGTACGCCCTTTAGTTTCTGACGATATTCTTCTGTCGTATATTGTGGGGTAAAAATCACATAAGTCGGCATACCTGGAACGGCATCCATTTTTACACGAAAGTGTGGCAAAAAGAAACTATGTAATACATCCCTTGCAGTAATCTTTACACGAACCTGCTTACCTTTCGGCAAAACAATCTTACTCACGTGCATATCATCATGATTCTTTGGGTCTGACCAGTCTTGCCCCAAAGGGTTAGTACCGTCTATCAAGCGAAAATTCCTAGCGCCAAATTCTTTATCTGGCCCAGGATACCGCAATATCCATCCAAACTGAAAGCCTGTCACCTCTAGTTGTACTAATTCGGATTTGTCTTCGATATCCGGCATGATCTTGTTCCAAACATCCAAACCAGAAAAAACCAATAAGGTCATCACGACCGCTGGAGTTATCGTCCAAATCAATTCTAGCTTATTGTCATGGGAGATAAATTTGGCTTTATGCCCAGCTCGCTCGCGATACTTATAGGCAAACCAAAACAATGCTATATGCGTCAACACAAAAACAAAACCTGTCACCAGGATGGTTATCCATAAGATATGATCCAAATCCACTCCATGAACCGAAGCAGATTCATGCGGACCAAACCCCAGCATGTAGTTTTTGTAGTGAAAGTTGTAATAAAACACCCCCACAAGGAATAACACCCCAAAAACAACCATCATAATTCCTTGGATATTGCTCGTTCGATAACGTACATCCATAGGGTTTTTCAAACTTTGCGCCACTTCTATGAGCTTCGACGCCCGCAATAACACCAGCAACACCAAAAAAGTGAAGACTAGCAACAATACTAAAGTCATAATTTTCGAATTATTTACGACAAAGATAGGAATAGTTTTGTTTTTTGGGTGACAATTGTCATTCTTTTTTTCATTTTTCACTGACAATTATCACTCCTTGGTGAAGCGCATACATATTTAAATAAGCTTAAGACCCAAACTTCTTACTTCATGCCCCGCAAATATTGACATTTTCCACTTTTAGAGACAATTAGCTCAGCAAAGCTAGCTTCAACAATGATTTTGGGTTGGTTTTCAATGACTTTTCGTAAGCTCCAACTTAAACGCTGAGCTTTTTTGCAAAAAATCCCTACAAGTTTCGCCTTTCGGCAAAAATAAACATATCTTTGCAACGATTTTCGTTATAAACGGTCTCTGAGACCATACAAAATAGCTAGGTTAGATACCATGATTGAAGGATTTGAGAAAATAACACATGATGAATTTGCGACTCTAAGAGACGCCTTGCCGATGATTGCTGCTCTAATTGGTGGGGCCGATGGTAATTTTGATTCAAAAGAAAAATACTGGGCAGAAAAAATTGCCAATATTTATAGCTTTTCCAAGGGGGAGCCTTTAGACTCTTTTTTCAAGAAGGTGGCTGACCATTTTTCTGATAGAGCAGACGCCGTTTATAGACATCACCAAGAGCTCGAAGAAAGAAACAACTATCTTTCCAATGAATTGTCCAAATTAAATGATATTCTTCCTAAGCTAAAGCCACTTGATGCCTATAAGCTGTATCGTTCCTTCTTGCATTTTGCGGACGAAGTAGCACAAGCTAGTGGCGGAATCTTCCGCATGGGGAGTGTCGATGCCAATGAAGCAAGATGGGCCAAGTTGCCGATGATAACTCCAATTCCCAAACCTACGGGAATTGACGAAGATGCCTAAATCTTAATAGAAAAACAAATAAAAAAAAGAGCGATTGAATGTAGATTCAGTCGCTCTTTTTTTTATTTGGCGTTCTTTGGAGCCAATTCGTGAATCGGAGCCAATTCGTGAATTGGCTCTACGGTGTTTTGGTTTTTATATATTTTATTTTGCGCACCAATACCCCGTCAGACCGACATACCGTTACAACATTACTTTAACCAAAGTCATCAAAAGCAATATTCTCTTGTGGTACTCCCAAAGAATCAAGCGTATCCATGATAGATTTAGCCATCATCGGTGGTCCACAGTAATAGTATTCAATTTCTTCTGGAGCGGGATGATTTTTGAGATATTGCTCAAACAGCACTTGCATGACATAGCCTTTAAAACCATCTGCTTCTTCATCATGAATATCCTTTTTGATCGTCCAGTTGTCTTCTGGTAGTGGATTATCCAAAGCAACATAAAACTTAAAGTTATCAAATTCCTTTTCGATATCCGCAAAATCTTCCATATAAAACAACTCGCGGCGCGTACGTCCACCGTACCAATAACTCACCTTAGAATCTCTCCATTTTTCGGTATGAAATAAGTGAAATAGATGTGAACGCAACGGCGCCATGCCTGCTCCACCACCGATATACACCTTTTCTTTTGGCGTTTCTTTAATGAAGAATTCACCGTAAGGGCCCGAAATAGTCACTTTATCACCAGGCTTTCGCGAAAAAACATAAGACGAACAAATACCAGGGTTTACATCCATCCAACCATTTTTTGCTCGATCCCAAGGTGGCGTTGCGATACGGATATTCAGCATCACGATATTTCCTTCCGCAGGGTGATTGGCCATAGAATATGCTCTAAAAATGGGCTCAGGATTTTTCATTTTCAAAGGCCACAAGTTAAACTTATCCCATTCTGCTTTGAATTCATCCGGCTTTTTGCCCATTCTAGGGTGCGCCGTAATATCCATTTCCTTAAATTCCACTTCAATCTGTGGCACATCAATTTGGATATAACCACCCGCTTGAAAGTCGAGTGTTTCACCTTCAGGTAGTCTTACGACAAACTCCTTAATAAAAGAAGCCACATTATAGTTTGAGATGACTTCGCACTCCCATTTTTTGATACCGAAGATTTCTGGGGCGATTTCGATTTCCATATCTTCACGCACCTTTACTTGACACGCCAAGCGTTCATGTTCGGCGACTTGCTTGCGCGAAAGGTGATTCATCTCGGTAGGAAGCGCTTCGCCCCCCCCTGAATGCACTTTACATTCGCACATCGCACACGTACCACCGCCACCGCAAGCAGACGGTAAGAAGATTTTTTGATTAGCCAAAGTCGATAGCAATGAAGAACCAGGCGTGGCTTCAATCGGATTCTCGGTATCGCCGTTGACAATAATCTTCACATTTCCTTGCGGCACTAATTTTTTTCTAGCTAACAATAATCCTACTACCAAAAACAAAACAATGGCTGTAAAAACTGCGATAGCTATTCCAATATTTGTAATCATCTGTAATACTTAATTTTTTGGTGAAGGCTATAAATTAATTCCTGCTAAGCTCATAAAAGCCAACCCCATGAGACCTGTCAAAATAAAGGCTATTCCTAGTCCACGCAATGGCGCCGGCACATTAGAATAAGCCATTTTTTCACGGATAGCCGCAAAAGCAACTATCGCCAAAAACCAACCAAATCCACCGCCTAACCCATAGGCCACAGATTCGGACAAATTATACTCACGGGAAATCATAAACAATGACCCGCCCATAATCGCACAGTTTACGGTAATTAATGGCAAGAAAATACCCAATGAATTGTATAAGGCTGGACTTACCTTTTCAACGACCATCTCCACCAATTGCACCATGGATGCAATCACCGCAATAAACAAGATGAATCTCAAGAATGTCAAATCCATCCCAAAAATTCCATTTTCCGAAAGGAGATAATGGTTAATCAACCAGTTGATAGGCATCGTAATACCTAATACAAAGATAACGGCCAGACCTAATCCGATGGCTGTTTTGACCGTTTTTGAGACGGCTAAAAATGAACACATTCCTAGGAAAAAGGCCAAGACCATATTTTCCATGAATGCCGACTTAATGGCTATATTTATTAATTCCATGATGGTGTCTTTTTTTTATTTTAGGAAACGTCAACTAGCTTCTTATTCCGTCCACGTTGGATCCAAATAATAATACCGATTAAAAACAAAGATGATACAGGCAATGCCAGCAATCCATTATTGGAATACCAAGCCATCATACTACCTGGACTTGTATCAATCCAATACTGCACCAAATCATTGCTCTTACCGATGATATTTAGCTGTATGGGACTACCTGCAAATAGCGTCCCCTTACCAAATAACTCTCGGATAATACCTACGATAATTAATATCACCCCATATCCCAAGCCATTACCGATACCATCCAAAAACGAGCGCCAAGGACTATTGCCCATCGCAAATGCCTCTAGCCGCCCCATCACAATACAGTTGGTGATAATCAAGCCAATAAATACTGATAACTCCTTGTATATCGCATAGTTAGCGGCCTTTAGCGTAAGCTCCACGATGGTCACCAAAGTAGCAATAATCACCAATTGAGCAATCATCCGTACTTGAGAAGGGATGTAATTTCTCACCAAACTTGTAATCAAGTTGGAGAAGGCCACAACAAAAATCACGGCGATGGCCATAACCACTGACTTATACACCAAGGATGTAACCGCCAAAGCGGAGCACACACCCAATATCTGAACAGTCACAGGATTATTGTCATTGATAGGATCCCAAAGCAAACGCTTTTCCTTAGGGCCAAACAATGGAGTTTTTTCTTTATCTGCCATGTCCTAGTTTTTATTATTTTTAAAATAAGGCAAGTAGTATTTGATACCACGTACCATCATTTCTGACACGCCATTACTTGTCAATGTGGCGCCCCCTATCCCATCTACTTGATGGGCCGGATCGGTCACTTTTTTCATGACTTTTACGGAAGTATATTGTCCCGCATCATCAAAAATAGTTTTACCAATAAATCGATGTGGGAAAGTAGGATTGTCCTTAATTTCTGCACCCAAGCCTGGCGTTTCTCCTTTATGGTCAAAAGAACTACCGACTATCGTTTTGTTATCGGATTTTAAGGCGATATAGCCCCAAATTTTGTCCCATAGACCATTCCCATAAATACCGATGATATTTACTTTGCCGTCCTTACCATCGTATGTAAACAAAGGCAACTTACGGTCGGCTTCATCCAACTTAGCTTCCGCTGCCATGCTCAAGTCTTCTGCTTTTCCTTCTACGACAGCTCCGTCCATATTCAAGACCTTCTGCTCCATTTTTTGGGCAAATAAGTCCATTACTTCATCATCAGACATTTGCGCAAGCGGCTTGTCCAAAAGTGAGCTAATAGAAGAGAGAATCGCCCGCTTTTTGAATACAGCGGCATTCTTTTTGGCGATAGGCTCCGTGGCATAAAACATACCAGAGAGTATCAGCCCCGCGATGATAGTCATGATCACCGTGAATTTTATGATATATCCTGTACTATGCACTTTTCAGACGTTTTTTCATGTTGGACTGAAGAACAAAATAGTCCATCAGTGGCGCAAACACATTGATTAATAAGATTGCTAGCATCCATCCTTCGGGATAAGCAGGATTGAATATTCTAATAATCAATCCAAACGCCCCGATTAGGAGACCATAAATCCATTTTCCTTTGTTGGTCGAAGCGGCTGTCACTGGGTCTGTCGCCATAAAAGCAATCGCAAATAAGAAACTACCCATATAAAAATGATAGTACCAAGGAATTTGCATATATTCGTTGGCTCCGATGGCATTGAATAACAAGCCCATCAATGACATACCGATTACTCCGCCCAACATTATCCGCCAACTCGCTATTCGTGAAAGCAACAAAAACATAGCTCCTAAAATAATTAAGGGTTTAGATGTCTCCCCAATAGAACCTGGTATCACTCCCCACCACATCTGATCCGTAGAAAAATGCGAGAGTACGGCATCCCAGCCATTTGCGGCCAAACCTAAAGGGGTCGCCCCCGCATATCCATCTACTCCAGACACCCACACACTATCTCCCGATATTGAGCCTGGATAGGCAAAAAACACAAATACACGAGTCAACAAAGCGATATTCACCACATTCATTCCTGTTCCCCCAAAAGCTTCCTTACCTAAAACCACCGCAAAAATAATGGCAATGACCAATATCCAATACGGAATACTTGCCGGCATGATGAGTGGTATCAAAGCACCTGTTACCAAATAGCCTTCTTCGATGCCATGTCCTTTTTTGTAGGCGAAGAAAAATTCAATTCCCAAGCCTACCGCCATACTAATGGCATAAATGGGTAGCACTTTCATCGCTCCGTACAGCAACTTTGCCCCTATCCCTTCTCCGACTCCAGTCATCTCGCCCATCGCCAAATAATGCTGATGCCCCACATTATACATCCCAAAAATATATAGTGGTATCAACGCATACACCACAAAGATCATGGTGCGCTTCAAGTCTATGTGATCGTGTACATGAGCCCTAGCTTTGGCGCGATGATTCGGCACAAACAGAAAAGTAAAAAATCCGTCATACAGTGTATGTAAAAAACCAGATTTTTGCTTATCAGGCTCGATCTTTTTAAAGAAATCTAAAAGACCCATATTTTTTATTTCATTTTGTTAATTAAGGTTCGCTTTCGCAAAAACAAGACATAACTCATTGTTACTCAGAGTATAACTCCGTCAATCCCTGTCTCAATATTGACTGTAATGGTTGCTTAGATGTACAGGCAAACTCACAAAGTGCGATATCTTCTTCGCTTAATTCATGAATACCTAGCCCTTCCATTTTTTCATAATCTGCGGTAATGATTGCCTTCATCAAATGCTGCGGATAAATATCCATCGGCAACACACGCTCATATTCGCCTGTCATCACAAAAGCCCGTTTTTCTCCGTGCAAATTAGCATCCACATCCTTCAACTTTGTGGAAGGGAACATCCCTTGAAAATAAGTCTTAGATATAGAAGGTACTTTTTTGGTAGGCATCGCCCAGCCAAACATTTCGTAATAATCACCTTCTCCGATAACTGAAATCTGATTATCAAAGTAATTCAGATAGCCGCCATAATCTTTTTGCTCACCAGATAAGATGTCTCCAGCAATCACTCGCCCTTCTTTTCCATCTCCATCTAAAAGCTCGCCTATTTTTGCGCCCATGTACGTTTGTACGTATCTTGGCTTGTTGACCTTATTGCCACCGATAGCGACGACTCGTGATGCATCATATTTTTTATTTGCAATCAATGCACCAATGGATGCTACCTCCTGCGCACCCAACGTCCAGACAATATCATCTCCATTTTTGATAGGAGCAATATGATGTATCTGAACGCCGACATTACCCGCAGGATGAAACCCTGCAAACCAATGCTTTTCCACTCCATTCGCTTCCGCAAAAGCCGAACTTATCTTTGCCACACGCCCGTCAAGACCTAAATGTACTTTGCCAGATGTCAGCTTGCGCAAAATATCCAAACCTGCCTGAAAAGCCACTTCTTTACCTGCAATAACCTTTGAAGCATCAGGAGCCAAAGGCGCAGTGTCAAAGGTCGTCACAAAAATATCTCTCGGCACAGCATCCAAAGAAGGAATCACATCATAAGGTCTTTGATTAATCATCGGCCACACGCCATTTTCCGCAAGGAAGTTCACCAAATCGTCTCTAGAAATCGTCTCTAGATTGATCGATGCTACTTCTCTATAAGTTTGTTGGCCATCGGCATCTATCACAATTTCTGCGATGGAGCGTTTGGCGCCACGATTGATTTCTGTGACCTTACCACTGACGGGCGATGCAAATTTCACCTTTGTATTATCTCTATCATAAAATAGGATATCACCTGCATTTACTTGGTCTCCTACTTCAACAGTCACTTTCGGAATAGGAAAGATATACGGAAAGTTTTTAGGTTGAATGGCAAATTTGGTGGTTTTCGCAGCTAATACTTCTCCTTCTGGAACTCCCTTTACAGGAATATCAAACCCTTTCTTCAATAGTTTGACATTTTTTCCTGCCGTACTAGCTTTTGGTTTCTTTTGACTAAATATTGAAGCTATATACAATAGACTCAACAAGCCAATTAATCCATAAACAATGTAGCTTAATGTAGGAAACATCGTGCCGAAAACAGCAGCTAGAAGGATTGGAAGATTAGTGCTTAGGAAAGCTATACTCATCTTTTAAGTTGATTATTTGAACAAATCGCTGGCAAAGGTATAGTTCTTTGTATCATAATCAAAGAAATAGCAAAGAATTTTACCCCTAAAACATGAGTATTTTTACGTTCGATTGATGGGAAAGTTATTGGACTATTTAGACCCTAACAAACTAGATGATAACTTGCTCATAATCAATGATTTATAACGACATTTATCATCTACCAATGGTTCGGTAAAAAAAACAAAACTCCGACGTAGCCTGCCACGCCTCCAACTTCTTCCTTGATTAAGGCAAAATTTGAAGGTGCTTGAAGAGATATAAATTCTCTCTAAAAAATCTTCAAATTTCACCTTACTCAGCGTCAGAAGTCTCACCGTGACCCGCTACGCCTCCGTATTTACATCACAAGCCTTTCTTAGCCCATAGCGAGGCTATGGGCTAAGCAGGGAAACCCCTACGGGGTTTTAGGTCGATCGCTAGGAGATACGAATACTGAAAAAAAATAAAAGAGTCATGAGTAAAACGAACCAAAAAATCAAGAATCTCAAAATCGACGCAGGAGATTCACGACACAAAAAAAAGCCATAAAAAATGGAGTAAAGGAAATTTTTGGGTATCGGCTACCGCCGTACTCTCCCTTCGAGTGGCTGCCGCACTCGACCCTACTCATTCTGTTTGAGCTTCGGGAGCGCAATATTCTGGTCTTCTTCGATTTTGAATAGCAAATAATAGTAACTTGATAAATTCTGTTTGTGCCAGTTATTTTTTACCGAACCATTGAATATAAAAATTAACCTTTTTTACCGAAAATTTACTTCTCAGAAGACTCTCGCCATGGAAGACACGACAATTCACGAACAATTCACAATTTGTTCTTACCTTTGAGGCTGACATAAAATTTGCGCCATCTAATTTGCGTTAATTTGACGATTTGCTACCATCAAACAACCTATGAAATCACTTTTTGGACTCTTATTATTTCTGCTTTCCGTTACTCACCTTTCGGCAAAAGGCGAAAATTGGGTCACTTCTAAGGCCGAAAAAGGAGACGGCATCATCGTTTTACTCTCAAAATATGACCTGTTCGGCTACGAATGCAATGAAAAAAAATTCTATAAACTCAACAATCTAAAGCCCAATTCCAAGCTCATCATCGGTAAAGAATACAAACTTCCCATCCTAAAATACAAGTACAACGGCAAAAGCATTCGCTCTACCATCAAAAAAAATGACTGGGAAAAGGCGATCCGTATTAAAACGTACAATGAGATTCTTTTTGATGCTGGCTTGCGCAAAACTTCTTTCCTAAAAGATATGGTCCTTTGGGTGCCTTATCACGAGCTCAAATGCCCAAATGAAAAACCCAAAATCGTCAAGACCCCAAATTCCTTCCCTATTTTTGGCTCCAAATACCAAAAAGTAAAGCCAGTATCCCAAAAACTTAAAGGAAAAGTATTCTATATCATCGGCGGACATGGCGGACCAGACCCTGGAGCCATCGGTAAACGGGGCAATCACAAACTTTGCGAAGATGAATATGGCTATGATGTCGCCCTACGACTTGCCCACAAATTAATCGCTAATGGTGCTGTCGCTCACGTTATCCTGCGGGACCCCAATGACGGGATTCGGGATGAAAAATTTCTACAATGTGATTCTGATGAAATTTATCTAGGCAAAAAGAAAGTCCTTCGCTCCCAAATCCCTAGATTAAAACAACGTGCCGATATCGTCAATGACCTGTTTCTAACCTACAAAAAAAGGGGCATATCTAACCGCAATCAAGTAGCGATCATGCTACACATCGACTCTCGCAATACACGCTCTAGGACGGATGTCTTCTTTTATCACGCTCCAAATGCCACCGAAAGTAAAAAAATTGCCACTCAGCTTTACAATACCTTCAAAGCAAAATACAAAAAATTTCAGTCCACAAAAAAGTATAAAGGCACCGTTAGCGCTAGAGATCTTTATATGCTCATGAACCTAAAACCTAGAGCAGTCTATTTAGAACTAGCCAATATCCGCAACACCGCCGACCAAAAAAGACTTATCCTTTCGGAAAATAGAGACGCACTCGCCAAGTGGATTACCGATGGGTTGATTGAGTATTATTAGGGAGTAGTTTGCGAAACTTTGCCATGATCCAGCATAAAGATTTTTCTTACAGCCATTAGAGTCAAAACTTTGAGTTTCGTATACTTAATTTCTACATCGGAGCAACGTTTAGCAAACGAAATCTTTCCCTTTTTTTGCAACTCCTTCCTTCGAGACGTTTACCAAACGGTTATTACTTGATGCGGTATATTCAACAATTCGGACACTCTTGTTGGGTGGGTATCTGTGATAAATACTTGCCCAAATGCTGATTGACCGATGACTTCTACTAGATTCGCTACTCGCCCACTGTCCAATTTATCAAAAATATCATCCATCAACAAAATGGGGCGCTCGGGGGATGCTTTCGCCAAAAATTGATATTGCGCCAATTTTAAGGCGATAACAAAACTCTTACGCTGCCCTTGAGACGCAAATCGCTTCAAAGGCATATCATCCATATAAAAGACAAAATCATCCCGATGTATCCCAACCGTAGTCCGCTCTAGTATCTTATCTTTTTCTAGTGCTTTGTCGAGTAAAAGCGCAAAACTATCTTCCAATAATGGAGATTTATATTCAATCCGCACCGCTTCTCGTTCCCCTGATATTAGCCCATAATACTCATTAAACAAAGGCGTCAACTCCCCCGTCCAAGCCTTTCTTGCTGCAAAAATATATTCCGCCGGCTCCACCATATATTCATTATAGGATTGAAGCAGGCTCATATCCAACCAACCTGACTTACCTTTCAATAGTGCATTCCGCTGCTTCAATAAGCGATTATAACGCACCAAAGCTTCCAAATACTTAGGATTTTTTTGCGAAAGCGTATTATCCGCAAACTTGCGTCGCTCTTCACTGCCTCCTGTCGCTATCAACGTATCATCTGGCGCAATCATCACCACCGGCAACCGCCCAACATGTTCCAGCAATCGATCATAAACCTTCCCATTTATCTCAAAAGTCTTTTTCTTTTGTTTGATGATTTTTGCGACTACATCTAATTGCTTCATCCCCTCTTCTAGCCGATAGGTACCCGCCACTCTGGCAAAATTAGTGTCCTTTTGCATCAGATTTTTGTCCGCGCCACCAAAAAAACTCTTTGTCATGCACAACACATATACAGCGTCCAAAAGATTGGTCTTCCCGACTCCATTATTACCTGTGATAACGTTAAATCGGGCATTGAAATCAAAGCTCCGACCCGCGTAGTTCTTAAATTGAGTTAGTTTTAGTGTCTGCAAGTACATGGGGCAAAGTTAGCAAATTCCTTCACTATTGGGTTATTTTTTTTTGGTTGAGTCTCTCGCTTCGCTCGCTGGTTGAGTCGCTCGCTTCGCTCGTTGGTTGAGACGCTTGCCCTTTGGGCTTCGCTGGTTGAGTCTCTCGCTTCGCTCGCTGGTTGAGACGCTTGCCCTTTGGGCTTCGCTGGTTGAGTCTCTCGCTT
>CAMZKG010000247.1 GCA_947311105.1 uncultured Saprospiraceae bacterium | reverse complement strand
TTTTTACGAAAGTAGTTGATTTGCGCTAGCCCGAATCGGGATTTTTTCTTATCTTTGTTGGAAAACTAGCTGTAATGGCGCTTGAAAATCGTCTGTGAAACTTGGACTAGCACCAGTCAGCAGCCCGCTAAAACAACAGAAAATTCTACGACCTAAAGTGAAAAAACAAAATATATAACACTAGATAAGACGGAATGCTTGCTATCGCTGCGCACTCCGCTTATCATTGCCGTTATATATTATGGAGCATCGGTTGCCCTAAAAAAAAGAGCAATAAAAAGAATTAGAGCTTGCACCTAGGTTGGGCTAAGAAGCCTTAAAAGACCAAGTGAGTCGAAAAAAAAAGAATAAAGTGTTTTCTTGGGGCGGTCGTGGTTTGTAGAAGGTTTTTGGGAATATCGGTTTCTACCACCAGTCCTTTTTTTCGTGTGTTCTTGGGAATCGGAGAGTGGAAAGGAGTTGTAGCTTACAAAAACCGAAGATTGGCAAATCTTGGCAAAAAGGACAGGTTATCGGAGTGCGTTGAGAAAATAGCTAGTTGAGTGGTTTGTGGTTTTATTTTTACGAAAGTAGTTGATTTGTGCTAGCCCAATTCGGGATTTTTCCTTATATTTGTGGGGTAATTAGCAGTATTGGCGGTAGAAAATCATCTGTGGAACTTGGACTAGCACCCGTCAGCAGCCCGCTAAAACAGCAGAAAAGCCTACGACCTGAAGTGAAAAAACACACAATATATAACATTAGATAAGACGGAATGCTTGCTGTCGCTGCGCACTCCGCTTATCATTGACCGTAGGCTATAATTTTAAAACTTTACAATATGAAAGAATACTTTGAAGGAAAAAAATTGTTTGGTGATAATTTCTCATTGGAGGAAATTATAGAGTGGTTTGATGAAGAAGCAGAAGGGTATGCTGACCTAGGAAGTAAAAATAAAAATTCATACACATATGGATATCATATGATGAATAAGATACATGGATATGATAAAATAAAAAATACAAATTTTGAGAATGTGTTGGGATTTGGTTCTGCTTGGGGTTATGAATTTGAACCCATTAGCAAAAAGATTAGTAATTTGACGATTATTGAGCCATCTGATAATTTAGTTAATAATAGAATAGGTGATTTGATACCTAAATACATTAAACCAGATATTAAAGGTAGCTTGCCTTTGAATGACAATTCATTTGATTTAATAACTTGTTTTGGCACATTACATCATATTCCAAATGTTTCATATGTCATAAGCGAAATAATTAGAGTCCTAAAAACGGATGGTTATTTGCTTTTAAGAGAACCAATACTTTCAATGGGCGACTGGCGTAAACCAAGAAAAGGATTAACAAAAAATGAACGGGGAATTCCGATTTCATTCTTTGAAAAAGAATTTAGTAAGTATTCAATAGAAGTAGTTTCGAAAGAATATTGTTTTACAGTTACATCTTTGATACAACGTACTGTAGGATTTTTATTTAAGAGACCGATTTATTCCTACAAAATCTATGTTGTTTTAGATAAGATTGTATCGAGAATGCTGAAAAAAAATATTAAATATCATGCGACCAAAAAAATAAATAAAATAGGTCCTTCATCAATTTTTTATGTGATAAAAAAACTATAGCCAATAAATAGGACTGTGAGCGGCCTGCAAGTCCAATGTTGAACTAAATCCGCCAAAGGACTATGGGGATTACGACTGTTTGGCAAGGAAGGAGAGAAGTAAGAAATAGTATTTTTGTCTGTAGCTTCTTATTTGTGCTGGGGATAGCTCAAGCTTCAAGCTTTTGCTCCAGTTTCATCAAGCTTTGGCCTTCTTTTAAGGCTTCCAAGACTATTTTAGTCTTGAATTTTGATGTGAATTTGTGTCTCTTCATAATGGCAAAGTTAATGGTTTTATTTTTTTTTTTGTCTTAACTCTTTGTCCGATTTTGGGGGGACACTATAGTATGAAAGCGAAAATAAGCGTTATTGTTGTCGGGTTATTGTATATTGATGTGTAAAATCAAGTTTTTTGCTCTATCTTTGCAAAAAATAATGGCTGTGGAAGAAAAAGAAACCAACCAATCAGGATTACTCTTTAGTAAGGGATTTTTAAAGTTTTCAGCGATTTTTTTGGCTGGTCTAATTCTGCTAATGGCTTATTTACATTGGAAAAAGGGGGATTATCGGTTGGAAAGTAAGCTTGATAGCCCCAATGTTGAACAAAGGCAGTAGATTTACGTCTTTTTACAGCAAAATTCATCAAAAACGTAGCTGTTAAGGCTCTGTTCTTAGGCACAAAAAGGACATTTTAGGACAAAAATGTGGTCGTTCTAAACAGTTACTCAAAAATAATAAAATATGTTTGGCAATTTACTAGGTGATTTTGAGAAGAAACAGGATGCCATGAGGGCAAAACTCAAAGAAATGGTCTTTGACTACAATTTCTCGGATGGCGCGATCATCATCACCGCAAACGCTTCTCGCGAAATCCTAAATATCAATATCAATCCCGAGAAAGTAAACCTTTCTGACAAGGAAGAAGTGGAAGATATGGTGCTTGAAGCCATCAATCGAGCCTTGGAAGAAGCCGCCATCAAAGAAGCAGCCGAAATGCAAAATTCTATCAATGATATTCTTCCTGGTGGTATGAGTGGCTTGGGCGATCTTTTTAAATAGTGGGCGCATTATAATAACTCGCTAATGCATACGTTTTTAGAGAGTGCTTTGGTGGCCCTAAAGCTTGTTTTGCGAAAGCGTCACTGTAATATTCAGCATGTTTATTGCTGTATATCTCTTGTTTGAATCACCTAATATCTGTAATCTAATGATTATCAACAAATTAAGATTTTTTTTCGCCATCGGTTTTGTATTTTTTGCCTTTTTTGGCGAAAGCCAGACTACGCAAAATTTAGTAGGGTATTTTCCTTTTGATGGCTGTTCCACTAGTGATTATTCTCCATCCAGTCAGCATGACGCAAAGTTTTTGCCTGATGCCGCTTCGATGACTTGCGAATGTGGTGTTGTCGGTGATGCATTGTCCTTTAATGGCATAAATAATCAATTGGTATTTTTGGGTACAGTAAACAACCAGTTTAATACTACGGATTTTACGTTAAGCTTTTATTTTAAGCCTTATCCGAAGACTGGTTTGATGGATATTGTGTCCAAACGAAGTGATTGTGATTTGTCGCCTGGATTATCTATTCGATATAAAGCCAATTCTGCCGAGTTAATTGTTGAAGCAGTCCAAGATAGTGCTAAGAGAGCAGACTTTAAGTTTAAGATAGACCGCAATAATTGTTGGCACCACGTGGCGTTGGTTAGAGAAGGCAATAGGATGCGTCTTTATTATAATGCTGAGCTGATTGATACGAAAACAACACCTACGCGAATTAATATGAAAAATAGCTCTACCTTAAATATCTCTGGAAGTCCATGCTTGGGGGTGACGGATACGCATTTTCGGGGACTAATAGATGAATTTAGGGTCTATAATCGTGCATTGACCGACAAAAGAATAAAAGAGTTATATCTCAATCCAGACAAAATAATCAATCAGGATACGATCATTTATTTGGGGGAGTCTGTTCAGTTAAATGCCAATTCTCCTTGCGGAATAACCTATCAATGGCTACCTGATGATGAGATGAATGATGGTACGATCCGTAATCCTATTGTCATGCCCACCCAAACAACGACTTATTCTTTTCAGTCAAATACAGGGCAATGTATCGCAAAAGACGAGTTTACTATTACAGTGGTAGATCCTAGTGAAGTGGACTGTGAGACATTGCTTTTTCCTAGTGCGTTTACACCCAATCAAGATGGCTTGAATGAAACCTTCTCCTTTGATACGCCACTTGTTGTATTGGATGAATTTAAAGTTTTAGAAATTTTTGATCGATGGGGCAATCGGGTTTTTTATACAGATAATCCCACAGAGCGTTGGGATGGGCGGTTTGCAGGGCAAGAAGTAAATCCAGGCGTATTTTTGTACCGTGCCCAATTTGGTTGTAAGGGAAAAGAACAAAATCAGGTGGGACAGGTTACTTTAATACGGTAACTCAAGTTTCGGTACAGCGGTTTAGCTATGTAATGGTATAACGATACCGCATTTTCTTATCTTCTGTGGTGACGGTTTAAGGTAAACGACTAAGGGACAAAGGCTTACAAAATTTTATTCAGTGGGCTTCTATTTGTCAAAGATTTTTGGCTGGTTTCAGTTGAACGATTGCGCAATTGAACAATTGAACAAAATAAGTAAGCTCCATTTTTTAACCCCCCAACAAACCACTAAATCGACCTTTTATGAAACGTATTTTTCTTTTTTTATTGCTGACCATCCTTGGTTTATTTGCGGGAAAAGCACAGACTACTGCTGCGCCACAAGCGGTAGAAGTTGCTGATAATGAGCCTTTTAAGCCTTTGGCGAAAGCCTTGCTATGGCGCATTTCAGGCAATGGGCTACCCGTGGCATCTTACCTTTATGGGACGATTCATATGATTGATAAAAAGTCTTTCTTTTTGGATGACGAAACGAAGGAAGCTATCAAGGGGAGTAAAGAAGTGATTTTTGAGATTGACATTGAGGAGTCCATGAATCCTGTTGCTTTGTTTGCCTTGATGCCCAAAATGATGATGAAGGACAAGACGCTAAAGGACTTGTTGAGTGAAGATGACTATAAATTGGTTGCCGCAAAACTCAAGGATACAGGCTTGCCTTCTTTTATAATGGAGAAGCTCAAGCCGATGTTTGTATCGATGATGCTAGAAAACCCGCAAGGGATCGAAGACGGAGAAGAAGTCGATATGGTTTCTTATGAGATGGAGATAATGGAAATGGCAAAAGAGCAGCAAAAGCCTATGAGCGGTTTAGAGACGGCGATGTACCAGATGTCCATGTTTGATAGTATTCCATTGGAGCAGCAGGCGACTATGTTGGTAGAAGGGCTAAAAGATACCACATCATCCAATAACCTTGATGGCTTGGCTCAGATATATACAGAACGTGATATCAATAAGATGGTGGACATGATGGACGAGATGTCAGGTGATGATTTTAAGGAGTTTTTGTTGGTTGGGCGTAACCGAAATTGGATTCCAGTGATGGAAGGAAAGATGAAAGAAGGATCGATGTTTTTTGCGGTCGGAGCGGGTCACTTAGGAGCGAGTTTTGGGGTGATTAACTTGCTCCGAAAAGCAGGCTTTCATGTAGAACCCATCAAGTAAACGGCCTAAGCCCGTCAAAGTACAATGGACTTTAGTCCGTTGAAGCAAAAAGGCCCTAAGCCAGTAGAGTACAATGGACTTTAGTCCGTTGAAAAGAAAAAACCCAAAACCAAAATGGCACTAATAAAAGCAGTTCAAGGCAAAAGGCCAAAATTTGGCAAGAATATTTACCTTTCGGAAAACGCAACGGTAATTGGAGATGTCCAGATGGGAGATGATTGTAGTGTATGGTTTCAAGCAGTGGTGCGTGGGGATGTCCATTGGATAAAAATGGGCAATAAGGTGAATATTCAAGACGGTGCTATTGTCCACTGTACTTATAAAAAGGCGCCGACCACCATTGGAAATAACGTATCTATCGGTCATCGAGCTATAGTTCATGGTTGTACTATCGGAAATAATGTTTTAGTAGGGATGGGAGCCATTTTGATGGATCATGTTGTGGTAGGCGATAATGTGCTTATCGCTGCAGGAGCCGTTGTCTTAGAAAATACAGTCATCGAATCAGGTTGTATTTATGCAGGCGTTCCCGCCAAAAAAGTAAAGTCTCTGGGGGAAGAAGCATTCAAGGATACTGTTAAGCGTATTGCGGATAATTATGTGTTTTATGCGGATTGGTATCGGGAGTAAGTATGTTGAGCCGAACGCTGACTAGAGCAATTAGTTAATCTCGCTTAATCAACGGATTCACGAATCCACTTTTCATAAGCTTCATTGGCTTCTACATCAAATTTCATGATGCACGGGACATCATAGGGGTGAATTTGAGAGACTTTATCTTTTAGTTTTTCCCAATTATTGGGAGTCGTTTTTACAAGGGCGACCCATTCGTTTTCGTTGGCGATGCTTCCTTGCCATAGATAGGTGGCGGTAATCGGAAAGATATTTGCGCAAGCAATCAGGCGGTCATCCAAAAGCTTATCAGCAATAGTTTGGGCGGCTGTCTTGGATTGGTTGGTGATATAAACTGCGATAAAGGCCATTATTTTATTTTCTTGACATAGTATTTTAGGCCGTAGTCTCTTTTGATGGATTTGGCAAATTGCACCGCTTCGTCAAAATCATAAAAAGTTTTAACAATCACCGAATGGTAGGCTGGAGTATCCGGAAAACTAGTGATAGTTGCTTCATCAAAGCCCATGTTTTGGACGCTTTTAAGCTTTTTCTCTGCGTTTCGTTCCATTAGAAAAGCCCCAATAATCACGTGAAAAGTATGGTATTCATCAGATTCGTTGGGTTTTTTATTGAGAGAAGTGGTTTCGTTCTCTTCAACGTTAGCGGCATCATCATCAGAAGCGGCATCATCATCAGAAGCGGTATCATCAGTAGAAGCGGCATCATCAAGATAAGTCACTTTAACAGGTTGACTTGATTTGGTTACTTTGATTTCAATACGGCGATTAAACTGATGTTCTTTGTCTGAGCAATGGACGCCATCCACGCAACGATTTCGGATGCCTGATTCACCGTAGCCGATAGGCAAGAGTCTAGCGGCATTGATTCCTTGCTCAATCAAATATTCGACTACTTTTTCGGCTCTTTTTTGGGAGATACCTAAGTTATAGTCTTTGCTACCAACAGCATCGGTATAAGAAGCGATTTCTATTTCCATATCAGGATACTGATTAAGGATTTTGACTAAATCATCTAAATCTTTTCGAGCATTAGCTCGAATGGATGCGTCATTGAAGTTAAAATAGAGATTTTTGAGCTCGATGATAGTACCTTCTTCAAGCGCGACAGAAGTTTCATCAATTGGCACAATGATGTTGTAAGCATTTGCATTTTCGCAGGAAGTATTTTTAGCATCCAGCGGAGCACCGCCCACTTTCTGGTCATTTACTTCAACAACAAATTGATAGATTTGTCCACATTTTGCGCAAGCATCGAAAGTGCCAGAGTCGTCAGTGGTTGTAGTGGATACTATTTTGTTATGCTCATCAAGCAATTTTACAATTACGTTAGGGACAGTGGCTTGGCTTCTATTATTGATCACCTTGCCACGGATGGGGGTGCAACCAATAGAAAATTTTGGGTTAATGGAGATGCTTTTATTAGCAGTAGAGATGACCGATATTTTGTCCAAATAATTCTCTTTGTGGCTGATGGTCGCATAATAACCTTTCGGTAAATTCATACTCAAAAATCCCTGCTCGTTGGTTAAGCCACTTCGTCCTTGAGTGGAGATGGCTTCATGAAGTTTCGCAAGGTTGTTTTTTGAGCCAGTTTGGGGAATAATAATGATTTTTCCTGCGCTATTTCGACCTAACATGGTGCTATCTATAAGTGGGCTATTGAGCGGGAGAAAGGCAATCTCCATTTGGTCCACGGATTCTTTAGACTCGCTATCACTTACGTTAAAAGTAATGGTTTCGAGTACATCAGGCACACGATGATTAAAGAAAAAGTACTCATCAATATCCCCATCAACCATATTGAAACCATAGATGTCATCTTCTCCTTGTCCGCCTTCACGGTTGGATGAGAAATAACCATTTTTTTTGTCTCTGTCGAGAATGAAGCCCAAATCGTCTTTTGGTGAGTTAAAAGGTGTGCCTAAATTGACAGGAGCTACATAGTTTTGATTTTTATCTTTTACGGTATAGAAGATATCTAGTCCGCCTTCACCGCCATGACCTTCGGAAGAGAAAAACAAGGTGTTGTCAGCATGTAAAAAAGGGAAAATCTCATTTTTTTCGGTATTAATCAATTTGCCCATGTTCACAGGAGTTGACCAAGAACCGTCTTTCAAGGTGCTTTGGTATAAATCCATCCCCCCCATTCCGCCAGGTCTATTAGAAGAAAATATGAGCGTTTTGCCGTCTGCCGAAATGGTTGGATGTGCGGTGTCAAAGTCATCTAAATTGAAAGGCATTTCTTTGGGAGAAGACCAATGCCCATCATCGGATTTGATGGATTCATAGATTTTGAGTTTAGAAGCTTTTTTTCGTCTCTTTTTTAGGTTATTGCTGGTGTAATATACTTTTTCGGCATTACGGTCAAAGGTCAAAGGCCCTTGGTGCGAGTTGGTGGTAAGCTCTAAGGCAAAAGGGGTGGGGCGCTCTAAGGAGCCAGTAATGTCACTTCTTTTGGCTAAGAAGATAGACATGGTAGGTTTTTTTATCTTCTTGTCGTAACCTTGGTACTTTTTGCCTGGCGACATGGTAGAGACAAATAAAATCCCATCTTCAAAAAAAGACGGACTAAACTCCAAAAGCGGGGAGTTGATTTTGTCTTCATTGGTCAGTTTGACAGTAGGGTAGGAGAAAGGCTGAGCTTTCGCAAAAAAAGCCAAAGTACTGAAGAAAAAGACCAAAATATAGGAGAGCTTATTCATGATTTGTGTATTTGCCGAAAGGAAAGGGCACCTAGAAGAAGTTAAAAGAAGAATCTTGGATTAGACATGTCGTCGCCACCATTTTGTAAAGCATTTTTTTCTTTAAGGTCAAATTGGAGCAGTAACTCAATGCTACCTTTTGAGAAGTCTTTGATGGGAGAGATGGGGTTGTCGAAAGCAAGTCCAATGCCCATCCGATTTTTGATGATATAATGAAGCAGGAAGTCAATAGAGTCTCCTGTGTCGCCGATGGTAGAGCGATAAGATGCGCCCACCGTAAAGGCTTTGTAAAACTCAAGACCTAGGTTTACGTCAAATCCAATAGGTGCATTGGGTGCGCTTTTGATAAGTCCGGCAGGCAGGATGCGCACTTTTTCTCCAGCGGGTATCGCTGCACCGCCCATGATATATAAATGCTTAGATTTTGTTGCCGTTTGAGTACCCGCATCATTGACACCGATGGTTGATTCTAGTATGTTGGGCATCGAAATACCCACATAGGCGAGTTGGTGACCGACATAGAGTCCTGCTCCAATATTTCCTGCGGATACTTGCGAATCCTTGTCTCTGGTAGAAGGGTCGCCTGGCTCGCGGATGATGTTCTTTTCATTAGCAAAATTGACGGAAAATTGCTCTAATGAGCCTTGAAGACCAAATTTTACCGTTAGTTTGTCCGAATGCACTACCGAGTACGAGTAGGAAAAAGTCGCGCCTATATTTTGGGTGATACCTACAGATTGTCGTTGGAGCAATAAGCCGAGCCCTATTTTATTACCCGAAGCGGGCATATTGAAGCCAAGTAATTGATTTTCTGGTGCACCATTAAAACCTAGCCATTGTTTGCGGTAGATGGCGTTGAGGGTGGGTACGCCCCGCATCCCACTATAGGCTGGGTTGTAATATTGCTTGTTGAACATAAACTGCGTGAATTGCCCTTCTTGTTGAGCAAAAACGGTCAATGCCAAGAACGATAAAAGAAAGAGTAGAAGATGCTTCATCAAAACTAGTTTTTAGGTGTAATTACTGCTTTTATCGGAATATGGTAATGAATCCCTTTTGGGGTTTATCCTTTTTATCTTTCCAGAAAATATAAAAATAGGTACCATCAGGCAAAGGGCGGTCTGAATTGTGGTCAAACTCTCCCGACCAGTTGTTGAGGTAAGGCTCTTCTTCAAAGACTAATCCGCCCCATTGGTTATAGATTAGGATTTTGGAGTTTTCATTGATTGTGGTCAGGCAATCTAAAATCAAAGCATCATTCAAGTTGTCATCATTGGGGGTGATAAGGTTAGGGATGATGCAAGTGTCTGCATTTGCCGTAAGGTTAATTTCGATGTCTATTTGAGCGGAAGCGCAGAAGGCTGCACAGTTTTCTACGCAAACTTCATAAAAAATATGGTCAGAGCCTGTGTATGCGGCATCTGGTGTATAGACAATTTTATTGTCAACGACTTGGGCGCTACCATTTAATGGTGGTTGGGTGATTTGGACGGTGCAATTTTGATTAGATAGGTTGTCATTAAGTAGGGCGTTAATGGTATCTGTGGTATTTATGGGCATCGAAAAGACATCGTCATTGGCACTAATCGCCTTGGAAAGGCTTAAAGAGAATGGCTCGGAAGGTTGTAATTGACATCCGCCATCTGTGATGGTCACCATGTAATCTCCAGCATTTTGGAAAGAGAAGTTATTGATTGTAGGGGTCGGTAAATTACTCACAAAGCTTTGGGGTCCCGTCCAGAAGTATTGCGCCGTTGGCGAAGAATAAGACGTGCTAAGTGTCACCGTGCTCCCTGGACAAATAGGATTTTGGTCTGCATCAACCGTGATGGTTTGTATGCTAGCAAGCACTTCGACTTGGAAAGTACATGCTTGACCATTTCCGTAAGGGTCTGTGAAGTTATAGGTATATGGGGTTGTTCCTATTGGAAATGTTGCCGACAACATGCTACTATCTGTCAGCATGGCTTCACAATTATCCAGAATGGGCGGAAACGAAAAGTCAATTATGGGCATATCACATCCGACGGCTGTAACATTACTGATGATGTTACTAGGGTCATTATTGATGTCTCCATTTGTGTTGATTTGTATCCCTTGCGGGCAAATGGTGGTGGGCGATGCAATGTCTTTGGCAATCACCGTAAAGCTACACTGTGCACTATTGCCGCCTGCATCTGTCGCCGTAATGGTGATAGTGTGTATTCCGACAGGAAACGTGGTCGTGTTAGGAGATGGAATGGGGGTAATCATCCCCGAACAAGCATCGTTTGCTTCGGGCATTTTGTAAGGATAAATCGCTTCACAATTGGCGGTAACAAATACAGTAGTGTCCGAAGGGCAGGGGGTCAGTACGGGCGGCGTATTGTCTTTTACCGTAAGGTGAAATGAACAGTTGCCTGAATTGCCATTGCCATCTTGAGCCGTGTATTCTATGGTATAAACTCC
>CAMZKG010000246.1 GCA_947311105.1 uncultured Saprospiraceae bacterium | reverse complement strand
TCTCTGCTGAGCCATAAAATTCACGAATTTTCTCTGCTGAGCCATAAAATTCACGAATTTTCTCTGCTGAGCCATAAAATTCACGAATTTTCAGGCATGAAAAAACAGAATTTTCAGGTAACAAAAATAGAATTTTTCCATAACCCAAAAAAAAGCCATGCAAGAGACAGAAGTAATCATCGTCAATGGCATACCCAAAGATGCCTATTTGAATATTTGCCGAAAGGCTGTAGAGTATGCCATTATATCCATCCCGTTTACCTATAATCGTATGGGAATCAGGGGGTTAGAAAGAAAAATAGCCAACATTGCCAAAGGAAAATTAGCCGAAGGGCTCTTCTTTTATTTTTGCGAAAGCAATCAAATAGACATCAATAGAGCCATCGGCGAAACGCCTTTTTATAGACCAGACAAAACAGATTTTGTCTTTCAAAATACAGAGTGGGACATCAAAAATAATTTTATTTATCATAAAGGAAACTACCTTTTTAAAAAATATTACAAGTGGCTCCCCGCATTGATCCCCAATAAAACAAATTATGACCAGTGGGCAAAAAGAGATAAAACTGTTATCTCGAAGTCTTACGACAAAAAATACTTATTTACTTTTTTGAAAGCATCGGATTCATTGGAAGATCGAAAAGAGTTGATTAGTATTCACCTTTCGGAAAAGCAAGAAAACTATCTTAGTAGCCTATACGATAAATTTAAAAATAATCGCCGACCCAAAGAGCGTCCTTTTGAAGAATCATCTTTTTGGAATCCCTTTTACAAGGGAGAGAGTCGGGCGCTTTTGTTCAAGTTAAGAGATTTTCCACAATTAATTATTACGGGATACGCCGGTGCAGATCAGTGGCATCACTTTAAAGATAGTGGAGAAAATAGAGTCTGGAATAATGGGTTGATGCGTACAGTTATTAATAATAGTTACTCCCGAATTCATAAATTACCGTCCTTCATGTCATTAGTTCCTAGCTTAAAACAAAAAATGGAATTGGCACATTTTTGTCATCCCAAAGGGCGCTCAAATCCTTATTTGTTATAGCGACGGTTCATTTCTTTTTTTAAGTGAAGCATGGTTTCCATTGGGCCTTTGGAGACCGCCATGTTTATTACCCAAGAAGGTAAAGCACCGCCAGGATCGCTGAAAATCTCATAATCTATATCAATCATGCCATTGTCCAAAGGCGTGAAAGTCCAAGAATATTCTAGGATTTTTATTCGGACAATGCCCGCTTGTTCCTTATATAAATCATCTTTAGTATAAGCCTTTGAGTGAGTTTTGACCATATTGGAGCCTGGTACTTTCCAAGTTTTAGAGTGAATAACCATATCGCGATCACTTAGGGGGAAAGGAAAATCAGTCAGATTGTAATAATAATATTCGCCTTCAGCAACAGTTTTTAGTACTTTAGACTCAGTACAGCGATACAGCCAAGATTTAAAGCTAGCTACGTCATCCAATAAGGTAAGTAAATCATCTAAGTCACCTTCGATTTGGGTGGTAATGCGCACTTCTTTGATGTCAGATTTTGTAGTAGTGCGCGTATAAATTTTGATATTTCCCTTTTGGGATTTTAGTTTCCATGCGGCGGTCGGGGTGCCACCGAAAAAGAACATAGGCAATAGAAACTGTAAAAAGAAAATCTGCTTCATATTTATTTACTCTAGATTATACGTAACACAAAGGTATCAAAATGGTTTTTGTTAAACGATGGTGCGGTCATTTCGGGCAAAAAGACTTTTTCTAATTTTTAGGCTAAACTCGTAGCCCGTAGGCCAATTTAGCCGCTCGGGGTGGTTGTTTGAAAAAAAGAACCTTTTTAGCAGCGAATCTAGGATATTTGGCGTTTTGGTTGTAACTTCGCAGTTGTAATTTATTCGCCAAATTAATCTCAAATGAAGTACTTTATATTGACATTGTTTGTTTTTTGGGGACACTTGCTACAAGCTCAGCAGTCCTTGCCGTCCACTGAATCTTTCCGGTTTTATAAGACCAGTCCCCAGTTAGGCATGCAGAGAAGCTATAGGCTAAACCTTCGGGAGCAGATTGTACCAAAGAAAGTGCCTGTTTTAGTAGTAAAACCCATATCCAAAACAGCCCAAAATATATGGAAAGCCAAGAAACTGCCAAAAGCTAAGAAGGCTAAAACTTATCACAAGAACGCTTTGACTTTTCACTATAACTTGTCCAAAGAAACAAAGTCTAATCCGAAAATATCTATAGTTGAAGGCAATTTGGTACAGGCTTTTGTGCCCACACATCCTTTTGCGCTTACGCTAAAAACTAAGACTGATTTTGCGAAAGCTTCCATAAGCCCTGGTGTGAATATCAATAATGTGAACTTGGTACAAGTGAAAATGCCTAAAAAACCTAAGAATACCATTTATCCTAATCCTACCACGGGCATTTTTAATATCGAATTGGCAGATGAAGCTACAGAAATAAAAGTGGTCAATCTTGTGGGGCGTGTGGTTCTTTCCCGAAAGGTGACAGGCAGATCTTTTTATGGGCTAGATATCAGCCATTTGCCGAAAGGTACTTATATCGCTAGTTTTCTGCAAAAAGGAAAATGGTTTTCACAGCGGATTGTGTTAGTTAAGTAATGTCAAAGGTCAAAGGGGCTTAGGGATGTCGAGCCGAACGGCCGTTCGGGTGTCTGGACGCTGGTTACTCGTGGCTGGACTCTAGTTTCTAGACGCCGGTTGCTGGTTACTAGCTCGTGGGATGTTGAGCCGAACGGCCGTTCGGGTGTCTAGCAATCCTAAAAAACAAACTCGACCCGATTATCCTATTCCCCAACTTAATTTTTCCTATATTTGCGGAAGCTAAAAAAGTCGAAGATATGGATGTTACAAATTTGCTGCAAAGAGCCGAAAATTTAGAGTTTTTGTCTGCCGAAGAAGGCCTTTTTCTATTTGAAAATGCAGATACTGCCGTTTTGATGCGGACTGCTGATAAGTTGCGCAAGCACCATATCCCTGATAATAAAGTAACTTGGATTATTGATCGAAACTCCAATACAACTAATGTCTGTGTCGCCAACTGTAAATTTTGTAATTTCTATAGAGTTCCTGGGCACAAAGACGCTTATATCACCACCATTGATGAGTACAAAGAGAAAATTGAAGAGCTATTTCGATATGGTGGTAATCAGCTTTTGTTGCAAGGGGGGCACCACCCAGACTTAGGATTAGATTTTTATGCAAATCTCTTTCGAGAATTAAAGAGCTTATATCCAAATTTGAAACTTCATGCCTTAGGACCTCCTGAGATAGTTCATATTGCGGAATTGGGCGGGATGACTTTTAAAGAAGTTTTGTTGGCTTTGCGAGAAGCTGGCATGGATACACTGCCGGGAGCAGGAGCAGAAATCTTGGATGATAGAGTTCGATTTATTATCTCCAATGGCAAATGTGGGGGTAAGGATTGGTTAGATGTCATGCGTGCCGCTCACCAAATAGGGATGGCTACTTCTGCCACGATGATGTTTGGACATATCGAAACAAATCTAGAACGGATGGAGCATATCATAGCGATGCGCCAAGTGCAGAGCGAAAAACCTGCTGGTAGTCAAGGATTTACGTCGTTTATCTTGTGGCCATTTCAGGACGAAGGGACTTTGTTGAAAAGATTAAAAAGAGCCCGAAATGCAGTAACTAGCGATGAATATATTCGTATGATAGCTGTGAGTCGGATTTTGTTGCCTAATATTAAAAACATAGGCGCATCATGGTTGACAGTTGGCAAGCAGGTGGCTCAAGTTTGTTTACATGCAGGAGCCAACGATTTTGGAAGTATCATGATTGAAGAAAATGTAGTGTCTGCAGCAGGAGCCAATTTTCGTTTTACGGCTCAGGGAATTCAAGATGCTATCGTGGATGCTGGGTTTATACCGCAGTTTCGAGACCAAGAATACAACCATCTGCCTTTGCCGAAAGTCATTGAACAGCAGCTATTGGATCGCAAGAAAATGGTTGTGGACTAAGGCAACAAATGAATTCATTTTTATCTAATTCAATGGACCACAAGTCAAAAGAAGTCCCCTATGTCAGTTATCCCCCATTCGCTTTTCACAGACTTTGATATTGCTCTTTTTCGCTCAGGCAAGCACTTTAAGCTGTATGAGAAATTAGGCAGCCGTCCTATTGCCCTAAATGGTGAGCAAGGCGTGTATTTTGCGGTGTGGGCTCCTGATGCCGATTCGGTATCGGTGATGGGTGGATTTAATTATTGGGATTCGGGGAGTCACCCTTTGAATGTTCGTTGGGACGGGAGCGGTATCTGGGAAGGTTTTATCCCTGGACTGGGTAAAGGGGAGTTGTATAAATACGGAATTAGGGCGAAATCGGGAGATTTACTAGAAAAAGGCGACCCTTTTGCTAGATTTTGGGAAATTCCGCCCAAAACGGCATCTATTGTTTGGGACACAGACTACCAATGGTCTGATGAAAAGTGGCTCAAAAACAGGCAAAAACAAGCTGGACAACCCCAGCCAATGTCTGTCTATGAGCTGCATATCGGCTCATGGATGAAGATACACCATGAAGCTAATCGCTCCTTGAGTTACCGCGAGTTAGTGGATAAGCTCATTCCATATATCCGAGAGATGGGATTTACCCACGTGGAGTTTATGCCCGTGATGCAACACCCTTATTTTCAGTCTTGGGGGTATCAGATTACGGGGTATTTTGCTTCGGATAGTCGGTTTGGGACGCCAGAAGACTTTATGTTTTTGGTCGATCAATTGCATGCTGCGGGTATTGGAGTCATCTTGGATTGGGTGCCATCTCATTTTCCAGGAGATGCTCATGGGCTTTACAAATTTGACGGAAGTCACTTATATGAGCATGCTGACCCCAGAAAAGGCTATCATCCAGACTGGACAAGTTATATATTCAATTATGGGCGTCATGAAGTGCGGTCATTTTTGATTTCCAATGCGCTATTTTGGATGGATTGTTATCATGTGGAAGGACTGCGCGTGGATGCGGTCGCTTCGATGTTGTATTTGGATTATTCCCGCAAGGAAGGGGAGTGGATACCCAATGAGCATGGTGGAAATGAGAATTTGGAAGCTGTCCATTTTTTGAAAGAACTAAATGATGCTGTCCATCAACATCACCCTGGAGCGATGACCATAGCAGAAGAATCTACATCTTGGGCTGGGGTGACTGCTCCAACCGAACACGGTGGTTTAGGCTTTGATCGCAAGTGGATGATGGGTTGGATGCATGATACTTTGCGCTATTTACAGCGTGATACGATTTATCGGGGACACCATCAGAGTGAGTTGACATTCAGCTTGTTATATGCCTTTACGGAACGTTTTGTGTTGCCATTATCGCATGATGAAGTGGTGCATGGTAAAGGGGCATTGATTAGTAGGATGCCAGGCGATGAGTGGCAGCAATTTGCTAATTTAAGGTTGTTGTTTGGGTATATGTTTACGCATCCTGGAGACAAGTTGATATTTATGGGTGGGGAAATAGGGCAACAGAAAGAGTGGGATTTGGATCATGGGATAGAATGGCATTTGACGGATTATCCGATGCATGCAGGCGTCCAAAAATGGCTCGCAAAACTCAATGAAGTCTATAAGGAGACACCTGCCTTGTGGACGGTTAATTTTGATTCGGAAGGATTTGAATGGCTAGCTGCTGACGATACTTCTAATAGTGTGTTGGTTTACTTGCGTAAAAATGAAGAAGATCAAGTTTTAGTAGTGTGTAATTTCTCGCCCAATGCCATTGAAAACTATCAAATTGGTGTACCGAGCAAGGGCAAGTGGCAAGAGATAGCAAACAGTAATCAAAAAGAATATGGTGGAAGTGGTCTTGTGAATGGTCAATTGTTAGCAAGAAAAGAGTTTCAGCATGGAAAAAATTACTCGATTTCAATCAATTTGTCTCCTTTAGCAGTGATGATTTTTGTCCTTTCGGAAAAATGATTTTTTAGCAGGGGTGGAGATTGGTTTCATGCTTTATTTTTATGGTGTGGGTGACGTGTAAATGATTGAAAATCAAGATATTAAAAGAAGTTGGCTGTTTCCTGTAAAGAATAGCTCCAAGCGCTGACAAGCTTCATTAAGCTAAAAACTGAGAATACCAACAATTACGGTCGTTTCTAACTGCCGAAATTTAAGTAATGTGTTACTAGTTGGTACTTAATTATTTAAACAGATGCCAAAACAGATGTTTGTTAATTGTTTCTTTATAGTGGTTAAATATTTGCTATTTATCTCAAGAACAAATAATTTCGCTGTCTAAAAAACAAGAACATGAGAAAATTTATTTCCACTTTGGTCTTTTTGACCTTGTGCTTTGTAGGGACAAACTTATCTGCCCAAAATTACCAATCTGCGATTGGACTACGTTTAGGGATTCCAGTAGCAGTTTCCTATAAGTTTTTTATAAATGAAACATCAGCTATAGAGCTATACGGTAGTTATAGACGTTGGGGTGCTTATTCCTATCATGTTACAGATTATGGATTGGGTGCTACTTATCAGATTCATAATGACTTGTCTGATGTAACAGAAGGCTTGCAGTGGTTTTATGGTGGGGGTGCTGGTGTTAGCTTTTACTCGTATAGTGACGCTTATTACTATGATAATGAAAGTAATTTGGGCATCTCAGTACATCCATCTATAGGGTTGGATTATCGTTTTGCAGATGCTCCTATAAACGTAAGTTTAGATTGGCAGCCGAATTTTATATTGACTGGATATGGCGATCGCTTTGGAGCGGGATATGGCGCCCTTTCTGTTCGATATATTCTTGGGGAGTAAGTAGCTGAGCGCACGGTCGTTCGTCTGTGCATTCCAAGCCGAACGCTAGATTTTTCGTAACTATTTAGGTACCCCTGATTTCTGGTAGGGTTCCTAAATAGTTGCGATTTTTTATAGGTTTTGCAGTTCCACCAGTTTTTGGTAGGCGCCATTTTGCGCAAGCAGCTCATCATGTGTGCCGTCTTCGATAATGGAGCCTTCACGCATGACAATAATTCGGTCGGAGTGCTTGACGGTGGATAGTCGGTGGGCAATGACAATAGAAGTCCTATGCTCCATGATTTTTTCTAGTGCTTCTTGGACTAATTTTTCGGATTCGGAATCTAAAGCCGAAGTGGCTTCATCCAAAACTAAGATAGGGGGATCTTTCAGAATGGCTCTGGCGATGGTTAATCTTTGTTTTTGTCCGCCGCTCAATTTTGAGCCCCCTTCTCCGATATTGGTGTCATAGCCATTTTCTGTTGCCAGAATGAAGTCATGGGCATTGGCTGCTTTGGCGGCGGCGATGATTTCTGCTTCGGTGGCATCGGGTTTGGCTAGTAATAAATTGTTTTTGATAGTGTCATGAAATAAGATAGCATCTTGGGAGATGTAGCCGATAAGCTTGCGCAAAGACTTGATTTTTAGTTCTTTATAGTCAATACCATCAATAAGAATTTTGCCAGAACTTACGTCAAAAAAGCGATTGATAAGAGAAGAAATGGTGGTTTTGCCGCTACCCGATTGACCGACTAAGGCAATTTGTTGGCCTTTTTTTATGGTTAAGTTAAAATCAGTAATTACTTGTTTTTCTTCGTAAGAAAAGCAGACATCTTGTAATACTAATTCTTTGTCAAACTGCTCTTTTACGCAAGCGTCAGGGGCATCCTGCATATTGTCTGGAGCATCCAATAAAGAAAAAATCCGCTCTCCAGAAGATTCTGCCCGCTTGATGTCAAATACCGCATTGGAGATGTTTTTGGCTGGCGCAATGACCTGATAGAATAGCGCGATATAAGTGATAAAAACTTCAGGCTCTAATTGCCCTTTTTCCAAAATCAATTGGCTACCAAACCACATAATGGTAATGATAATCATGGAGCCCAAAAATTCGCTCATCGGAGACGAGAGTTCTCTACGCCGAAACATTCGAATCATATATCTAAAATAATTTTCGTTGGTGTATTGAAAGGCTTGTTGGGCGCGATTTTCGGCAACATACGACTTGATGATGGGTAAGCCCGTGATATTTTCATCGACATGTGAAAGGATGCGCCCCATGGCTTCTTTGGCTTGTCCAGAAGGCTTTTTGAGTGTGTTGCCTATACGATTGATGAGCAATCCCATGATGGGAATAAAAATGACGACGAAGCCTGTGAGTTGGGGGCTAAGAATAATCATCGTTGTCAAGGTCAAAAGAATCATCAAAGGGTCTTGTACCAGTCGCTGAAAACTACCTAATAGCGCCCATTGGATTTCATTGATATCAGTCGTCATCTTGGCGATGATGTCGCCTTTGCGTTGGTCGTTAAAGTAGCGAGTAGGGAGCTGAAGTATTTTAGCGTGTATCTTATTGCGCAAGTCTCTTTCGACACCAATTTGGATGTAGGCCATAGAGATGGCGGCCAAATACCGAAATAGGTTTTTGAAAAAGAACATAACCGTTCCAAAAATTAGAATACGAACTAAAACACCTGATTTTCCAATGATTTGGGATTGAGTGGTGATGTAATAGTTGAGGTTGGATTCTAGGTATTCTTTTATGTGGGATAAGCCAGAATAGGGTAGAGCAGACGATACATCCACGGTGTTTTTGAAGATAATCTTAAGGGTGGGAATAAGTACCGTAATGGAAAATAAGGAAAAAACCACCACAAAAAGGTTAAGGGTGATGGTCAAAAAAATTTCTTTACGGTATTTTTTTGCTAGACGGAGTATGCGGAAGTAGTAGTTCATTTATTTTTAAGCGTGCTACGTGTTTGGTACGAAATTTGAAAGAGTCAAGGAAAGCCAAAGTTGCAAATAATGTCGATAACAAGTCAATTATTGTGCATATTTCGTTAATTTTTTCTTAAAACGAAGATATTTTTTGGTTTTGTCCCTTTCAAAGCGTACTTTTACAATGAGAATTCAGAAAACTCCCCTTGAGTTTTTGTTGATTCTTAACTCGTTCCTTAAAAATAGGAGCATATTCACCTTTTGTTTATGAAGACGTTTGTACTAACACTTGTTTTTTCTTTTGCTTTGACTGTAGGCTTTTCGCAAACAGCTCAAAAGCCTGTACGTATGAACCAGGCTGTTACGGTTCAGGTTTTTCCAAATCCAACCACTTCGTTTTTTAACATAGAAGGTGAAGACAATCAAATCGCAATCATTTACCTGTATAACCTGATTGGTAAACGGATGAAAACATTTTACCCTAAGAAAGAATCTGACTTTTTGGTTGAAGACCTTTCTAATGGGCTTTACCTTGTTCAGATGATTGATGGCGATGGTCGTATCGTCGCTACCAGTCGCCTGAATAAGCGGTAATCTCTTGAGTAGATACAATTCGTGAATTACGTAGATACAATTCGTGAATTGTATCTACTTAGCTCAGATATTTTCCAACAATAGGCATTCTTCGACCAATTCCGAAGGCTTTGTCCGAAACTCTAAGGACAGGTGGCATTTGGTATCTTTTGAATTCGTTGATGTTGACCATCCGTAGGATACGTGCCACTAACTTGGCATCAAAGCCCATTTCTTCAATTTCTTTGGGGCTCTTTTGTGCTTCAATGTATTCAAATAAAATTCGATCTAAAATGTCATAATCTGGTAGGCTGTCACTGTCTTTTTGGTCGGGGCGTAGCTCGGCGGAAGGAGGCTTAGTGATGGTATTGGTCGGGATTATTTCTTTATTTCTGTTGATGTAGTTGGCTAGTTCAAAGACTTCTGTTTTGTACAAATCTCCAATGACAGATAGACCACCATTCATATCGCCGTATAAGGTGCCGTAGCCGACAGCTGCTTCGCTTTTGTTGGATGTGTTGAGAAGGATATTCCCGAATTTATTAGAAAATGCCATTAATAGCGTACCCCGAATGCGAGCTTGAAGGTTTTCTTCTGCAAGACCAAAGGGTAATCCCCTAAAGTGGATATCTAGTTCTTCCATGAATGCTCCATAAATGGACTCAATAGGGACAATGTCATACTGTGCACCTAAGTTTTTCGCAAGGATACGGGCATCATTTACGGAATGATCTGAAGAATACTGGGAAGGCAATAAGATGCAACGCACATTGTCTGCACCTAAAGCATCTGCTGCTAAGACGGCCACCACAGCCGAGTCGATACCACCGGACAGTCCCAGAATGGCCTTTTTAAAGCCTAGTTTTCCAAAATAATCTTTTAAGCCAAGTACTAAGGCTTGATAAATCATCTCTATTTTTTCCTTTTTTCTAATCTGGTTTTGTCGTGAAGAGCTTACTTCATCTAGGTCATAGACCTTTAGTTGCTCTTTGAAAAAAGGCATCTCATCATAAATATCGCCATATTGATTAGCTACTACGGAGCCACCAGCAAATATTATTTCGGTTTGGGCGCCTACATGGTTGACATAGAAAAGGGGGACTTTATAGCGAAGCGTATTTTTACGAATGGTGTCTAAGCGGTCGTCGGCGTGGCTAAAAGAAAAAGGAGATGCAGAAATATTGATGATAAAATCAGGGCTTTCTTTGATGCTTTCATCCAAAGGGCAGATGGTATAAAGTGGGTTCTCATTGCCTACATTCCAAATGTCTTCACAAACACTCAAGGCAATCTTTTTGCCTTTGTAAGTGACTGTACCAAAGGAAGTTGCAGGCTCAAAGTAGCGGTATTCATCAAAAATATCATAAGTGGGTAGCAGCGCCTTGTGCGTGATGTGTAATACTTTTTTTTCCGCAAGGAAATAGGCAGAATTATACAAGTCTTTGCCTTCAATGACTGGATTGATGCTAGGGGCGCCGACGACGATGGCGATGTCATCTGCAAGCTCCGTTAATCGTTTGATGGTTTGATTAGATAGCTCAATAAAGTCACTAAACTCCAAAAAATCCCTAGGCGGGTAGGCTGTTACGGCTAGTTCTGGAAAGCAAATAATATCAGCGCCTTGTTTTATTGCGTCCGCTATTGCGGATTTCATTTTGGAGAAATTACCTTCAAAATTACCTACATGGAAGTTTAATTGAGCGAGTGCAATTTTCATTATGTCGTATCTGATGAAAGACAAAAATGAGAGAAAAAAGGATGATGCGCAACTTCTGCCGCTTATTTCTAATTTAAAACGCATTTCGACAATTTGACTATCTTTGTGCTCCACTAAGAAAATGTGGTTGATATGGTTGATTTTATAAAAAAGCTCTACTCTTATTATTTGTCATCAAGTGAAGTGACGACGGATAGTCGCTGCGTACCTGATAATAGCTTGTTTTTTGCGTTGAAAGGAGAGCACTTTGATGGGAATAAATACGCGAAGCAGGCGCTCGAGAAAGGGGCTAGGTATGTGGTCATTGATGACCCAAAGATGAAGCTAGATAAACGGTATATCTTGGTGGAAGATGTGTTGACTACTTTGCAGGAATTGGCTCATTATCATCGGCAACAATTTGATATTCCAGTACTTGCGATTAGTGGCTCTAATGGCAAAACAACGACGAAGGAGCTGGTGAGAGATGTGCTTGCGCGAAAATATGTGGTGCATGCGACCCAAGGTAATTTGAATAATCATATAGGTGTGCCTTTGACGATTTTATCGATGCCGCGGGATACGGAGTTTGCGGTTATTGAGATGGGAGCTAGTAGTCCAGGTGAAATTCATCAATTGTGTGAAATTGCAGCGCCCAATTATGGTCTAATTACCAATGTCGGTCAAGCACATTTAGAAGGATTTGGTGGGATTGACGGGGTAAAGAAGGGCAAAGGCGAGCTGTATGCTTATCTGACAGCCAATGGAGGGTTGAGTTTTTATAATGTGGACGAACCCTACTTGGAGGAGATTTCGCGCCAAGTCAATTTGCGAGTTGGTTATGGGGAGATTTTGCCGAAAGGGAAAATAAGCTATATCAAGGTGAATCAAATAGCCGATACGGAGAAGGTGGTGGCTCTAGTGGAAGAAGATGGATGGAGTTATCGAGTTTTTGCCCAAATTAGTGGCGAGCATAACTACCAAAATATTAAGACCGCAATAGCTATCGGGAAGTATTTTAAGGTGCCTTTTTTGGACATCAAGTATGCGGTGGAGTCCTATGTGCCCCAAAATATGCGTTCACAAATCTATGAGTTAGGGACTAATTTGGTGTTTTTAGATGCCTATAATGCTAATCCTACAAGCATGAAGATGGCATTGAAGAGTTTTGTTAGGATGAAGTCTGACAAAAAATCAAAAGTAGTAGTTCTTGGGGATATGTTGGAGTTGGGCTCTTTTTCGGAAGAATCTCACCAAGAAATCCTTACAATAACTGAGCAAATGGGTTTTTCGCAGTTGATTTTTGTCGGTAAATTATTTGCGAAAGCAGATGTCACAAATATCGGTCTTCATTTTGAAAAAATAGATTTGTTGAAGGAGTGGCTTGCGCAAAAAAATATCAAAGACACATTCTTTTTTGTAAAAGGCTCAAGGGGTATAAGGCTAGAGCAAGCGTTTTAGCCGATTCGGCTGAGCCCGTTAAGTAATCTTGTTGGTAACATGTCCTTGGTAGCCATGATGTAGTCGTCATGAGAGCAAGGCAAGAGCGCATGTCTAAGCTGTTGATTCTTGCGATAAATAGGTATTTCCATCCACCAACGCCCTGTTTTTTCACTTTTCCAAAAGGTAATGTGGACATCATTTTTTTTGTGTACGACGATGTATTTTTTCAGACCTTTTTTGGATAAAGGAAATTCTTTTTGGCGATTGGCGACACCATCAAGGAAGTACCAGATGACCAAAGCCGCTGTTTTTGCGGATATGTTGTGGATGTCTTTGTCGGGGTCAAATCCAAAGACTCCGAAGGCGGTTAATTTGTCACTCATACCTGCAAAACGAGCGATAGAGCATGCTTCTTGAGTAGATAGTCCAGTGGGGAACGGATTTTTTTGCCCTGGACAATCTGCAGCTTTAATGGCGGCAAGGTTAAAGGAGAATAAATCTGCATCACGGATTAATGGTTCGGAGTTGGCAAGGTTGGTTTTCATATTGCCGAGTGACTCCCACTCGAAGTCATTGTTAGACAGTATTTTATATAGGTTGCTGTTATTGATGTGAGCTTGGGTGCCCAAGATACTTAAATGAAAAAGGTTTTTGTGTGGCGGATTGAGCAACGGGTTGAGATAAGCGTCAGGGTCGCTTTGCTTTGCCGTAAATCGAATGGTATTATCGACGATGGCTAGATTGACCATTTTTTCATTTAATTGGAAGGCGTGATAGAGTGAAAAGATAAATTGGTCGTCGCCCCCAAAAAGAATGGGTAAGATTTTGCTTTTGAGCAGGAAGCCGATTAGTTGGATGGCAAATCCAGGTTTTTCATTTTTTAGGTTGCCTAAATCAATTACTTTTAGATTAAAGCCAACGAGACTAAATAATTCTGCTCTGATTTTATCCGCTTTTTCGGGGTTTACGCCGATTAAGGCGATTTTGGCATCAGAAAGAAAATCTTCATTTTGGTGATAAGATTCTATTTTATGTACAAATCCATTGTTGTTTTCGTCATTTTTCCCTGTCACATTTGATGAAGTTAGCCAGTTGTTTAGCATTGTTTTTAATTTTTTGTGCAAAACTAGGCAGTGTAAGCGAGAAAAAACTAAAAATGTGCAAAAAAGAATTTTAATTTTGTTAAATTGTTAATATTTATTATGCTTAAATTGTTGATATAGAATTAATTTAATGGGATTTTTAATGAAACCTTAGAGCAGGTGACGATGTATAAGGTGCTCAATGCAGGGTGTAAAAGCTAGATTATTAAGGATTTAGACGTTTTTTTTTGAAAAAAGATGTTTCTATTTTTGTAATAGAGCAAAATAATTAATACTTTTGTCTATTGAAATTGGAGTTTTAACTCACAAAACTAAATATAATAAATCATGAAAAGATTCTTTACAAGAGCTTTTGTTCTTTTGTTGGCAGTTAGCTTTGCGCAACTGTCTAACGCTCAGCAAGCTACCCCCAAAGATATGGTAGAAGTAGGTGTGCATGGCGGTCTAATGTTTGTCGCTGGTGATGTCTCTTCCAATGCAGGATTTGGCGCTGGAGGGTTCGGTGCTGGATTCCACGTTAGAAAGGCGTTGGATCACATTTTTTCTCTTCGTTTGGATGGAGAGTTTGGCAAAACCAAAGGAGAGCAAGATGTCGCTTCGCCTAATGGTTTTAAGTCCTATGAGACTAATTGGTTGGCTGGTACCGTAAATGGTATTATCACCGTGAATAATATGCGTTTTGATAAGCCACACAGAAAAGTAAATATGTACATCGTGGTTGGTGCAGGAGTTAACAAATATGATGTTACGACCAATGATAATACGCCAAGTGCAAAGGCTTATGCTAAGAGTGTTGCGGATAGAACAGGAAAGTTATTGACACACGCTAATGTTGGTGCTGGTATCGCTTTTCGTTTGAGTCCAAACTTTAACATTGCGCTAGAGCATGATGTTAAGATGGTGATGGGAGGTACCATTGACTTGATGGATGGGCGTGAAGACTTTAACCCAGGCGGTACAGATGTTGACAGAACTCCATATCGTGATTTGATGAACTATGCTCACCTTAGACTTAACTTTAATCTAGGTAAGAAAGACAAAATGGTAGAGCCTTTGTATTGGGTTAACCCATTGACTCCTGTATTGAATGATATCGCTGAGTTGAAAGCTCGTCCAGTATTGGATATGGCTGATGACGATAATGACGGTGTCTTTAATTCTTTTGATAAAGAAGAAGGTACTCCAGAAGGAGCTCCTGTAAATGCTTCTGGTGTTGCTTTAGATAGTGATAAGGATGGCATCATTGACTTGAATGATAAAGAGCCTTTTTCTCCTCCAGGGTATAAGATTAGCAAGGATGGTATCGCTATGATTCCACCAGAGCCTAAGGTTACTGAAGATGATGTGAATAAGATTGTTGATGGAAAGTTAGCCGCTTTTAAAACTAGTTTTGACGGAGGTGGTACATTGACAGATTGGTTCTTGCCTATGGTACACTTTAACTTGAACCATTATGATATTAGACATCAGGAGTATGAGAAGCTATATCAAGTGGCTACTGTCCTAAAGAATAATCCAAAGATTAAAATTGTTGTGACTGGATTTACTGATAAGACAGCTAGAGATAATTACAATAATGTTCTTTCTTATAACCGTGCAATGGCTGCTATTCAACACTTAGTTACTGTTCATGGAATAGATAGAAGCAGATTAGTATTGAACTATGGCGGAGAAGGTACTACTTTAGTGCCTACAGATGGACGTAGCTTTATGAATAGACGCGTAGAGTTTAAGGTGGCTACTGTTGAAACTGAAATGGGACGTCCAGAAGGTCCTAATGCAGGTAGAGGCCCTAGTTTCTCAGGAAACGTTGGTGGGTATTAATGAATACCTGTGATTGAAGATTTTAATCTTCATTTTTCTACAACAAGAGCAGCTAGTGATTCTAGCTGCTCTTGTTTTTTTGTTTATGACAAAAGGTGAAGGTACTGGTAAAGGTTACAAACAATTGGCTATTTTTTGGGTAAAAAACAACTCCACTCCGAAATGGCAAGCACGGACAAGTTTTTCTAAAAGCTAATAATGTCAATAAATACTGTCTTTTCTAACTACCGAAACTTAAGTTTTCTTATGTTTGTGGTCTTCAAGCAGTTTTTTTAACAAAATTACGTAATGTCTAGCAAATCTAAGCTTTTTGATGACGCCGTTCGATCTTTAACGAGTCTTCCGGGAATTGGCAAAAGGTCAGCGACCCGACTTGTTTTACATTTTTTGTCAAGGCCCAAAGAAGAGGCTGTTGAGTTTGCGGAAGCTATTGAGACATTGGTGAAAAATATCAAATATTGCCAAAAGTGTCATAGCATTTCGGACGAAGAAGTATGTAGTATTTGTTTATCAAAAAGACGAGATCAGGGTTTTATTTGTATCGTTGAGTCAGTGCGAGATGTGATGGCCATCGAAGAAACAGGTCAATTTCAAGGGGTTTATCATGTGTTGGGTGGTATTATCTCCCCGATTGAAGGTGTTGGGCCAGAAAATCTAAATATAGACACACTAAAGGAGCGATTGAGTACCGGCCGCATTAAGGAAGTTGTCATGGCTATTAGCCCCACCATAGAAGGGGAGACGACTATCTATTACTTGTCCCAAATTATCGCTCCTTTAGGGGTTTCTATTTCGACTATTTCGAGAGGAGTGTCTTTTGGTGGGGAGCTAGAATATACAGACGAAGTTACTCTTGGTAGATCAATTTTGGCTCGCCTTCCATATAATACCAACAAGGAATAAGAACAGCATGGACATTTCCATTATTATCGTCAACTATAAGGTCAAGTACTTCTTGAAGCAAGCGCTGTTATCCGTAGATAAAGCATTGAAAGGGATAGAAGGCGAAGTGTTTGTAGTCGATAATAATTCGGATGATGGCTCTTGCGAAATGGTCAAGGAGCAGTTTTCAAGTGTAATCCTAATGGCAAATAAGGAAAATGTGGGTTTTGCGAAAGCAAATAATCAGGCCATGAGAGTCGCCAAGGGTAAGTATATTCTATTGTTGAACCCTGACACTGTTCTCGAAGAAGATACTTTAAAGCATTGTATTGATTTTATGGAAAAAACGCCCGACTGTGGAGGGTTAGGCGTAAAGATGATTGACGGTAGTGGGCAGTTTTTACCGGAGTCTAAACGTGGATTTCCGTCGCCCGCAGCTTCATTTTATAAGCTTTCAGGGATTTCTTCTTTCTTTCCGAAGTCTAAATTTTTTAATAGCTATTATCTAGGACATCTTAGTGAAAATGAGAACCAAGAAGTTGATGTTTTAGCAGGGGCATTTATGATGATGCGCAAAGATGTTTTGGAAAAAGTGGGGCTTTTAGATGAATCTTACTTTATGTATGGAGAAGATATTGACTTGTCCTATCGCATCCAAAAAGGAGGCTATAAGAATTATTACCTTGCGGAAACACGAATCATACATTATAAGGGGGAGAGTACAAAGCGGAATAGTATAAAATATGTCCGTATTTTTTATAAGGCGATGATTATATTTGCGAAAAAGCATTTTGCAGGTCGCAAGGCTAGTCTTTTTATTTTTCTGCTGAATATCGCCATTTATCTTAAGGCAGGAATTACTTTAGCCAAAAATACGGTTAGACGATTCTTTTTTCCTGTCGTGGATGCGCTATTGTTTTATTTAGCTATTTATTTGTCGAAAGACTTTTGGGCAAGTTATTACTTTCATGATGCCAGCTATTACCCTACAAGCTTCATAAAAATTAATGCTCCGCTATATGTATTAATTTGGATATTATCCATTTTTTTTAATGGCGGGTACGATAAGCCGTTTCATCTTAGGTGGTTATTTCGCGGGATATTGTTTGGAAGTCTAGGGATTGCTGCTGTTTATGGTTTTTTAGACTTGGAGTACCGTACATCAAGAGCAATCATTCTGATAGGTACATTGTTTGTTTTGACTTTTGCATTTCTTTTCAGAATGTTGGTTCATTATTTTCGATTTAAGCATTTTTCTGTTGGTAAAAGCCAACCGAATAAGCTTATTTTTGTAGGTTCGCTAGAAGAAGCGGAGCGAGCGCAGAATTTAATGCTTAGAACAGGAAATGAAAAAAACTATATAGGGACGGTTGCCCCTGCGAAGGATTTTGACTCTGAGCTGTATCTTTCGGGGATTGATGATTTGGGTAATATAGCCAGAATTTATAAAGTAGAAGAGATTGTATTTTGCTCGAAAGATGTAAAGTCATCCCAGATAATTCATTGGATGGGGCGTATGGGAGCGAATATCCATTACAAGATTTTGCCTGAAGATAGCATGAGTATCATTGGGAGTAGCTCCAAAAATAGCCAAGGCGAAATCTATATTGAAGAAGTACAATTTGCGATTGCGAGTAGTACGAATCGACGCAATAAGCGGTTTTTGGATATTTTGGTAGCTTTTGTTTTGTTGGTTTTTAGCCCTGTCTTGATTTGGTTTGTGAAAAACAAAGTAGGCTTAATACGGAATATGTTTGATGTAATTCTTGCGAAAAAAACGTGGGTCGGTTATTTTGATATTGAATCTAAGATGAGCTACCCCAAAGTCCCAAAGGGGGTTCTCGACCCAATTACAATCCATAAATCAGTGCAATTGGATAATCCAACCATGAATCGATTAAATCTCCTGTATGCGAAGAATTATTCGATTTGGTTAGATTTAGAATTGATCTGGGCTAATTTTGGGCAGTTGGGTGCCTAAAATGATGTTTTTTGCAAATAATCGGCAGAATATATATGTTATTATTGTATGTAATAGAAAAATCACATAATTTCGTAGTTGGGTAACAAATATGGCGTTTTGGCGTAATATTTGATGTGTTTCTGCAAAGATTCCTTTCACATTTTAAACACTTGATTGATGCACAAAATTCTAGTTGTAGATGATGACGCTCCTATTCGTGCTTCCTTAAGGGAGCTATTGGAATATGAGAATTATAAGATTGAAGAAGCTGGAGATGGACTAGAATGTACATCAATGCTAAAGAAAAGCACTTATGACGTAGTGCTACTTGATGTTAAGATGCCAAAGATGGATGGTTTTGACACATTGGATCGGATAAAGACAATCGCTCCGAATACATCAGTAATAATGATTTCGGGACATGGTAATATCCAAGAAGCAGTGGAAGCAGTAAAAAAAGGCGCTTTCGATTTTATTGAAAAGCCCTTGGATATGAATAAACTGCAAATCACCATCAAGAATGCAATCAATCGGACAAGCTTAGTGACCGAAACCAAAACCCTGCGTCAAACAATTAGGCACTCGGGTAAAATTCAGGAAATAATCGGTACTTCTGCTGCGATCCAGCGAGTAAAAGAAGACATTGAGTTAATTGCCCCGCAGGCAAGGACTAGGGTGTTAATTACAGGGGACAATGGCTCCGGTAAAGAATTGGTGGCTAGATGGATTCATGAAAAAAGTCCTAGAAAGGAGAGTCCGATTGTGGAAGTAAACTGTGCCGCGATTCCAGGTGAGTTAATTGAAAGTGAGTTGTTTGGGCACGAAAAGGGCTCGTTTACTTCTGCTATTAAAAAGCGTATCGGTAAGTTTGAGCAAGCCCACAATGGTACCATCTTCTTGGATGAAATAGGAGACATGAGCCTAGGTGCTCAGGCTAAAGTGCTAAGAGCACTACAAGAAAATAAGATTACAAGAGTAGGCGGAGAAAAGGATATCAACGTAGATGTAAGGGTTATCGCTGCCACCAATAAGGATTTAAAGGACGAAATAAAAAAAGGTAATTTTAGAGAAGATTTGTACCATAGGTTAGCAGTGGTGTTGATACATGTACCCCCTTTGAATGAGCGAAGAGATGACATACCTGCTTTAATCGAGCATTTTTTGAATATCTTTCATACCGTTCAAGGGCTGCCCCAAAAAACGATGTCAAGTGATGCGCTAGCTGAAATGTTGAAAAATGATTGGTCAGGCAATATCAGGCAGCTGAGAAACTCTGTGGAGCGCTTGATTATTATGACACGTGGTGATATTATTGCAAAATCTGATGTGCAAAAACATGTAACAAATAGATAAGAGTAGATTTTTTTCGATAAGAATGACTATTATTTTGGTTTTGAACGAAAAAGAATCTATCTTGCAAAGCAAATAAAAGCCTACCAGTTTGGTAGGCTTTGTTTTTTTTGAAATTGTTATATTATGGAAAAAAAGAAAATAAAAAAGTGGTCACCCAATGTAAAGGGTGAAAATTCTTGGACGATGTTTAAGATTTTATCAGAGTTTGTAAATAGCTTTGATATATTGAATAATATCGAGCCTTGCGTCTCTGTTTTTGGATCTGCTAGGACCAAACCAGGTTCGAAGTACTATGAACTTGCCGTAGAAGTGGCAGGACGCCTTGTCGAAGAAGGGTATGGAATTATTACAGGTGGTGGGCCGGGTATTATGGAAGCTGGTAACAAAGGAGCACACCTAAAAGGGGGAACATCAGTCGGACTAAATATAGCTCTTCCTTTTGAACAACACGATAACCCTTATATCGGCAGAAATATGAGCTTAGATTTTAGGTTCTTTTTTGTCCGCAAGGTCATGTTTGTTAAATATGCCCAAGCTTTTGTGGTATTGCCAGGTGGGTTTGGTACACTCGATGAGCTATTTGAAGTGATCACTTTGATCCAAACCCGTAAAATTAGCCAAGTGCCTGTTATTTTGATGGGAGCTTCTTATTGGACAGGAATGAAAGAATGGATAGCGTCATCTATGCTAGGCGAAGGCAATATAAATCCCGAAGATTTAGACTTGCTGCATATTACTGACGATGTTAGTGAAGTAGCGAAGATTATCAATGATTTTTATAATGATGATACAGGTAATATTATCTCTCCAAACTTTGATTTAGGGGATTAAGCTCGCTTCCTGATACTTATATGGTTATTGAATACTAGAGCGTGGGATGTCGAGCCGAACGGCCGTTCGGGTGTTTAGCAATCGGGTTACTGCTTAATTAGGATGATTTTTTAATAAGAATGCAAAAAAAATACGTTTTTTTTGCATTCTTTGTGCTAAAGGTCATATCTTTGCAATCCCTTAGAGATTAAAGGGCAACTGCGGGTATGGTGGAACTGGTAGACACGCTAGACTTAGGATCTAGTGCCGCAAGGCGTGGGGGTTCGACTCCCTTTACCCGCACCACAGAAAAAAGGGGCTTTTGCCCCTTTTTTTATTCTTGGACTCTTAATAGTCTTACACCCATCAAAAACATCTTTGCATGTCAAAAGTAGAGAAAACCACATTAGAAGATAATGTCTATCGTATTTCCGTTACCTTGGAAAAAGAAGATGTCCAAAAGGAATTTACCAAAAAGCTAAAGGAATATCGCAAAACTGCCCAATGGAAAGGTTTCCGTAAGGGAACTGCCCCATTGACTTTCGTCAAAAAAATGGTCGGTAACCAAATTTTCCACGAAATGGTGGAAAAAATGACTTCAACCGCACTTTTTGACAAGATAGAAGAAGACGAGATTAATTATATCGGATCTCCTATCGCTGCTGATGATGTGGTCCCGCCTGAGATCAAAATGGATATGGATGAAGACATTCTCTTCGCTTTTGACTTGGCGGTAATGCCTGATGTGGAGATCAAAGAGCCAACCAAGAAGACTTTTGATTTTTATAAGGTCAATAACCTGACGGATGTTGCCAAAAAAGAATTAGAGCAAGCTCAGATTAGCATGGGCAAAGAAGAACCGACGGAGGCGAAGTTTGATGAATCTGCTGTGCTGACAATCCAATTGTCCGAATTAGAAGGCAAAGAAGCTAAAGAGGGTGGGGTGACGCATGAAGCGACTCTTCGCATTGCCGAAATTGAAAATGAAAAATTAGTTAAGAAATTAGCGAAAGCAAAGGTCGGAGATGCTTTTGATTTTGCTCCATTTGAAGACCTTACGGTCAAGGATGAAAAATATATTACGACTACGTATTTAGGCTTGGCAGATGATTTTGAAGGAGAGCTTCCGCAAAAATTCAAAGCTGAAATTATTTCGGCAACGAAAAAAGTGCCTGCGGAATTGAATCAAGAGTTGTTTGATGGTTTGTTTGGGCCTGGGGCTGTGGATTCTGAAGACAAAGCTGTCGAGAAGCTTGTAGAATATTTTGAAGCAAAATATAATAATGAAGCTAACCAAATGCTTTTGATGGCTTGGAAGCAATATCTCCAGGAAAATAACAAAATGGAACTGCCTTCTACCTACCTGAAGAAGGTGATAATGGTTGGTAATCAAGGCATTGATGAAGCGGCAGTTGATAAGGATTTACCCGTTATTGAAAAGGATTTGGTATGGTCAACTATCCGCGATAGATTGATTAAAAAATATGACGTTGCACCCGCAACAGAGCATGATATTGAGCATGCTATTGCTCACTCTATTGGTAGTCAATATGGAATTGATCCACATCATGAAATCATCATGAATATCGCTCGTGATACCATGAAAAAAGACCAAAATAAGGTAGAAGCTACTTTTAAAGGTATCATGGAAGGACGGTTGTTTGATACACTAAAAGACACATTGAAGACAAAGGATGTGGAGTTGTCGGATGTACAGTTTGCGGATAAGATTAAAGAAGTCTTTGGAGGCTAATAGAAGCTGCTTAAAATTAGGCTCGGACTGCAACATTTGGGCTCGTTTTACATTTAAGTACTTGGACTAAAGTTGAAATATCACGATAAAAACGCATATTTTTAGTATTTTGTCGTTTAGAATATCTGATATTTGTCCGCAAGGTCGAAAAGACAATTTTTAACCCCCTATTGTAAAGATAGGCTACGAAAATACAAGCAAATGTTTCACAAAAATGAATTTCTAAAGTACGCTACTAAGCATCTAGGGATGAATAGTATGCATCTTGAAAAATATGCGCAAGCTACAGCGCCTAATATACAGGGCTTTACCCCGAATGTCATCGAAGAAAGAAAGATGAATATCGTGGGGTTAGACGTGTTCTCTAGAATGATGATGGATAGAATTATATTTATGGGCGTCCCTGTAAATGATTATGTCGCTAATGTCATTCAAGCACAACTTTTATTTCTGGAATCTACAGATGCCAAACGAGATATTTTGATGTATATCAATAGTCCTGGGGGTTCTGTGATTGATGGATTGGGTATCTATGATACGATGCAGTATGTATCTCCCGATGTAGGTACAATTTGTACAGGCTTAGCTGCAAGTATGGGTGCGGTCTTGTTAGCAGCTGGCGCAAAAGGCAAAAGAACGGCTTTGCCACATAGTCGGGTGATGATTCACCAGCCTTTAGGAGGCATGCAAGGTCAAGTGTCTGACATGGAAATATCTTATCAATTGATTAAGCAAATGCAAAAAGAATTGTATGATATTTTAAGCAGTCATACAGGACAGACCTATAAAAAAATAGAAAAAGATTGTGACCGTGATAATTGGATGAAAGCTGAAGAAGCGAAGGCTTATGGGTTAGTGGATGAAGTTTTAGCACGCAAATCTTAGTTTTTTACAGCTACAGTGTAGCATTTCAACGTAAGTATTATGAGTAAGTCAACCGAAGAATATTGTTCTTTTTGTGGAAGAGATTCTGGTGAAGTTCAGATTTTAGTAACTGGATTAGATGGTTTTATCTGTGAACAATGTGTTCAGAGTGCGATGGATATTGTGAGTTTGGAGCTGAATGTAAAGCCGTCATCCAAGTTGACAAAAAAAGCGGCGGGCTTGACTATCCAAAAGCCCAAAGAAATCACACAGTTTTTGGATGAATACATCATTGGGCAAGACCAAGCCAAAAAGGTGATTGCTGTAGCCGTGTATAATCACTACAAAAGATTGAATCATCCCAATCTCAAAGATGTTGAGTTGGATAAGTCAAATATCTTATTTGCAGGGCCTACGGGAACTGGTAAGACTTTGATTGCCAAGACAATATCTCGTTTGTTGAATGTGCCTTATACGATAGTTGACGCTACGGTTTTGACAGAAGCAGGCTATGTTGGAGAAGATGTAGAGAGTATTTTAAGTCGTTTATTGCAAGCTTGTGATTTTGACATTGAAGCAGCCGAAAGGGGCATCATATACATCGATGAGATTGATAAAATTGCTCGTAAAAGCGATAACCCTTCTATTACTAGAGATGTATCTGGTGAAGGTGTACAGCAGGCATTGCTAAAATTATTGGAAGGTACTGTCGTGAGCGTGCCGCCTTACGGTGGTCGTAAGCATCCAGAACAAAAAATGCTTCAAGTTGATACCAGTAATATCCTTTTTATCGCTGGTGGCGCATTTAATGGTATCGAAAAAATAATTGGTCGTCGGATTAATACTCAGGTGATCGGTTATAATTCATCGCAAGATGCAGAAGTCAAAGAAGATGACTTGCTACAATATGTGACTCATGAAGATATTCGTAAATTTGGGTTGATACCAGAGTTGATCGGTCGTCTTCCTGTTATTGCGCACCTGAATCCGTTAGATGTGAAGAGTTTGAAGACCATACTTTTGGAACCCAAAAACTCTATCGTCAAGCAATATACTAAGTTGTTTGAGTTGGAAGGGATTAAGCTAAATTTTACGGATGAAGCTTTAGGCTTGATTGCTCAAAAGGCACTGGAGTATAAGTTAGGAGCACGTGGCCTTCGATCTATTTGTGAAGCTGTCTTGATGGATGCGATGTATGAGCTTCCTTCCGAAACAAATATCAAAGAATTTACGGTGGACTTGGCTTATACAGAAGAGAAACTGAAGAAGTCTAAACTGGAGAAGTTATTGGCTGCTTAGCATTAGCTTTTTTGGAGTCTATTTCTGCGAAAACTGCTTTTAATGCGCTATTTCCTTCATCTTTCTTATAATGGAACTCGGTATTCGGGCTGGCAGATTCAGCCCAATGCGCCTTCGGTGCAAGAAGCCATAGAAGGCGCTCTTTCTATTTTATTTAATCAATCCATTCATGTTATTGGTTGTGGGCGCACGGATGCAGGCGTGCATGCGGAAGACTACTATGCGCATTTTGATGTTGATAAAACTTTAGAGCATCTTGCCTATAAGCTCAATCGGATGTTGTCTCAAGATATTTATATCAAATCTGCGGAGATGGTTGATGAGCTCCATGCTCGTTTTGATGCGACTAGCCGAAGTTATGTCTATCGGATTAAAGGAGATAAGGATCCCTTTCGGAATGAATGGGTCACCGTTTTGGCGAAATTTGATGATTTGGATACGCATAAGATGCAGCAAGCCGCTCAATTACTTTTGGATTATGAAGATTTTCACCCATTTTGTAAGACAGGCGGAGATAATAAGACGACTATTTGTCATTTGACACGTGCCGAGTGGGAGTTCCTTGCGGAAAAAAGAGAAATGATCTTTTATATCACGGCAGATCGTTTTTTGCGTGGGATGGTTCGGTTGATTGTGGGGATGTGCCTGAATGTGGGCTTAGGGAAAATCTCCATTGATCAAGTTCGACAGGCTTTGGAAAATAAAACTCGGGTTGATAAGAGTTTGAGCGCTCCCTCTAATGGTTTGGCATTGTCTAGGGTTTGTTATGCTAAGTTCGGCGGTTAAGAACGGTGGACATATCGGTCAAGTTGTGCCAGTCATTTCGGAGTTATTGTGCCACTCTAAAATAGCTGATTTCTTCTAGGCAAAGGTAATGAAATTAAATTAAACTTATTTTTCTTTTCTTTCTAAGGGAATCACCTTTTAGGTTGATTCTGTGTGAAGAGTGGATGATTCTATCCAATATGGCATCAGCAATTGTACCTTCCCCTATTAGTTCATGCCAATTTTTAACAGGTATTTGAGATGTGATAATCAACGATGATCTATCGTATTTGTAGTCCACAATATCCATAAGCGCTTGTCTTGAATTTTGGTCAAAAGGATTGATTCCAAAGTCATCAATAATCAGCAATTTTGTATTTTGAATACCTTTGATGAGTCGATGGTATGTTCCTTGTAATTTAGCAAGATTTATTTCATCTATTAATTTTGCAGCGGTATAGTATCTGGTCTTATTTAGGTAGATGCAGGCTTGCCTCCCAATAGCTTGAGCTAGATAGCTTTTCCCTGTCCCAGTTGGACCAGTAATAATAATATTTTCATGCCTAGATAGAAAGTCAAGACTAGCAAGTCTATTAAACGCATTCTTATCTAGACCTCTATCAGAGGTGAAGTCAATATTATTGATATCGGCATCAGATCTAAATTTTGCTTTAGTTAGCATGTTTTTTAGTTTGCGATTTTGTCGATACTCCCACTCTTGTTCGACTAATAAAGCCACATATTGATCCAATGTGTAGTCTTGATGGATGTTGTCTTGTAGGTTAGCAAAATGTATCTGTGCCATGCCTAACAGGCGCATAGATTTCATTTTTTCAATGGTCAGTTGTTGATTCATTTTTTCAATTTTTAATTATTGGTAATAAGCAGCACCTCTGATGTTTTTATGGGCTGCAATTTCATGATTTAGTTGCTCGTCTTGCTCTAGCTTGTCCATATTGTTTTTAAGGATGTTTTCAATAATGTGAAAGCCATATTTATGGTTTGTTAGGCCTCGTTTACAAGCATTGTTTAGTCGTTCCTTATTGTACTCTTTACTTAGACTTAAGAGTCCTAAGCATTGTTTGTACGCAACTTCAGGGTAGGGCTTTGATTCAATAAGACATTTGAAATATTCTACTACAGCCACCCCATATGGACGTGCAAGCTTTTCAAAAAACAGTGGACTCCAATCGCTATAAAATTTATGAGAACTGCTTAAATGGTCTTTAATGGTGATATATCGGCCTGCTTGAAAACTTCTTCTATGGATAGCTATTCGCTCTCTATTGTACTGAATATCAACGCTTTGACTATTGTAAGAGACTTCAACCTTTTTGCCAATATAGCGGTACGGCACGCTGTAATAGTTCTTATCATCAGATAGGAATATATATCCCATTTTTTGAACTTTGGATGTCTTATAATACTTAATTTCATAATTATTTTGTACCAATGGGGATAAGTAACTTGCCTCAATACTTAAAAACTGTTGCTTTCTAGAAAGCTCAATATTAGTCATAGGCTGGTCATTATATTCCTCTAGTAGCCTTTTAATTTCTTTGTTTAAATCTGGTAATGAAAAGAAATTCATCTTGCTAAGTGGGTAGAAAATACGCTGATATACTAGTTTTACAGCCCCTTCAACTAGAGCCTTATCCTGTGGAGAATATGTTCTTGTAGGATTAATCACACTGCCGTAATGAAGGGCAAAATCCTTAAAGCTTTTGTTGATTGTTGGCGCATATTTACTTCCTTTTGTGACCGCAGATTTTAGATTGTCAGGTACAATAGCTTTGGGTACTCCTCCAAAATATCGAAGACAATTATTCATGGAATCAATGAAATCCCCCAACTTCTGAGATGGAGAAGCTTCTACAAAAGTATAGTTACTGCACGGCAGTATTCCGACAAATACTTCCACTTCTATGAGCTCGCCAGTTTCTTTGTCGGTATAGCTAAGTTTTTTTCCAGTATAATCGATATAAACTTTATCGCCAGCTTTGTGGTTCAATTTTCCACTTCCTTTTAATGGTTTTAGCCATCTTTTAAAGTGTTCGTTAAATTGTGTGTATCCGTAGCCTTCAGGATGGCTAGTTAGATACTCCTTCCATAAAACTTGCCTCGTACAACCAGGCTTTTTTAGTTCTTCTCTGTAATACATAAACTGGCTACACAGCTCTTCGTATCGCCGTTTATCGATAGTTTGATGGAGTGGAAATAGCGTTGATAACTCTGCGTCAGACTGCGTAAGAAGTTCTTTGTAGCTCATCCCAGTCGAATTAAATAACCGGACATAACTATTGATGGAATTACGGTGAATTCCGATTAGAAGGCTTGATTTTCGATTGCTCAGTCCTTTTGCTTTGAGCTGTAATAATTGTCGTAGATCCATAATCTTAATTCTGTTGGATGCCATAATCTTTGTTTTTACAAAGATCATCAAAAGAATCAATCAGTATCTATTTTGGCACAACTTGCTCCGATATTTTCCTAAATAGACTAGGTTCGTAGTCGACAATAGTGGCACAACTTGCTCCGATTTGAGTGGCACAGCTTACTCCGATAAAGGTGGCACAACTTGCTCCGAGTTATCCATGCCAAATATTACATATAAAATCAACAGCTTCTTGTTTAAATATACTCGCAGTTCCATTTGGTATCTTACCTGTTTTTTTATATTCATCTTCGTGTTTCTTAGATCTAAAATTATAAGCTGAATAATCAAAATTATTTTTTAAATCATTATCTTTTATTATTCTCCAAACTTCATTTCTTGAACATTTTGGCAATATTTTTTTTACCATATCCGCTACTTGAATTGAAGTTAATGGATACCTTTTTATTAAATCTTCTTTTACTTTTTTGATAACCTCAACTTTATCAATTGGTTTAATATCTCCAATTAACTTTAATGTTGTTGCACCTTCTTTTTCATTGAATTCTCCTTCTTTTATAAATGATAACTTATTAATTAATTCTTCATCAATAACCATTATTTTATTTTCTCCTTTTTCAATCACTCCTTTTTCTGTATCTAAAATTGCTGCATTTTCAGGTCCTGTTTTTGCGATTTTGGACATTAAATCCATCCAAGAACTTGTGTGAAGTTCAATTCTTTTATTAATAATGGCTTCTAATTCAGGAAACCTAATTTTTTGAGTTCTTCCACCATAACGGAAATATATTTCTCCATTTTTTATATGTTGTTCTTTACCTTCATCTTTTTTTGCAATAATGGGTTTTGTTTTTGCTTCTCCAATTGCAAATACACCAAAATTTAGAGAATTATGTTCAACAATATGTTGTTCCCAATCAATTTTTCCTGAAAATATATCTAATAAAAAACCTGAAATTCGTTCTGGGTCAATTTTTTCAAATTGATTATATGAACTTTTAGAAAGACCTGTTGGTGTTCTTGGGACATCTGTTACTCCATAAATTAGATATCCACCTTTATTATTAGCAAATGCAGCAAAATCTCTAAAATAGTCAGCTAATCCAGCAAAATTATATTGTTCTTTGAATTCTACGGTTTGCCCTTCTCTGTGATAAAGAATTCCATTATCTCTTGTTCTGAGTAATTCTATTATTTCTTTTTCATCAAACATATATTATTTTCATCATTTTTCCTTAATTGCAAGTAACTTGAATATATCCACACCCAATCCATATTGCAGAAGTTTAACAAAAAACGCCCTAACTAATTGATTATCAGCGATATATTCGTGTGCAAACGTTTATATGCGAATAATTAAGCGTTTACATACGCAAACAAACGTTTATTAATCGCTAAATTATGATAAAAATCTCATATTTACAATTTTTTTCTTTTTTTACTGTGGGTATCTAAGAAGCGGTGAATTAGAGCAAAAACACCAGTGTTACGGAGATTTTACTAGATTTTTGACTCCAAAACTGACCGAACCATTGGGTTTATAGGTAGGACAACAAAAAAAAGCAAGCTACTCTGGAAAAGTAACTTGCTTTCAAAAAAGTTTAATACAGAACTTTATTTTACGCTATCGACAATCTGTTTGAATACTTCAGGGTGGTTCATGGCCATGTCGGCTAGAACCTTTCTGTTTAGGTCGATATTGTTAGAGTGTAAGCCATGAATAAGGCGAGAATAAGTCGTACCATTTTGGCGTGCACCTGCATTGATACGAGCAATCCAAAGCCTTCTAAAAGCTCTTTTCTTTTGTTTTCTGCCGATATAAGCATAAACCATTGCTTTTTCTACGGCATTCTTGGCGACGGTATAGACCTTAGATCTTGCACCCCAATATCCTTTGGCTGCTTTTAAGATTTTTTTCCGTCTTCTTTTAGATGCTACTGAGTTTACTGAACGTGGCATAGTTGAATTTTTTAGCTGGCAGAGATTTCAAATACTGAAATACTTTGGATCTGAACAACTTGTTAAAAAATTATTGTCTTTTACTTTACAAGTAAATCGCGTCTGATAGTTTTTGCTTGTCCAGCATCTACCAAACCAGCGTGACGTAAAGCACGCTTTGCTTTTTTACTTTTTTTTCTTCTTAGGTGAGAAGTTCCTGCGTGAAAACGCTTTACTTTTCCCTTTCCTGTTACTTTGAAACGTTTTTTCGCTCCAGAGTGTGATTTCATCTTTGGCATAGTCAAAAAATTTAGGATGCAAAGGTAATGGTTATTTTGGTTTGTTGCATCTTTTTTATTGGTTATTTTGTCGCTTCGCTCCGTTCAAATGCCTTCGGCGTTCAATTTGCCTTTGGCGTTCAATTTGGCTTCGGCGTTCATTTGGCTTCGGCGTTCAAATGTCGCTTCGCTCCGTTTGTTTAGTTTCGGTAGTTAGAAAAGACCGTGGTTATTGGTATTATCAGCTTTTGGGAAAATTAGCTAAAGAAAGCTTGTCCCTGCCTGTCATTTTGGATTGAAGTTATTTTTTTTATAGGATTACTAGACACCCGAACGACCGTTCGGCTCGACTTCTAAGCCCCTTTAACTTTTAACCCCTTAACCTTTAAACTTACTTCTTTTTCTTAGAAGGTCCTTTCTTTGGCGAAATCATCACTAACATGCGACGCCCTTCCATTTTTGGTAGCTCGTCAGCTGAACCGTATTCTTCTAGTTCTTTGATGAACTTTAGCAAAACAAGCATTCCACGATCTTTGTATATGATAGTACGCCCCTTGAAGTGGACGTAAGCTTTAACTTTGTTTCCTTCTTCTAGGAATTTTTTGGCGTGACGTAGCTTGAAAGAGAAGTCATGGTCGTCAATATTCGGGCCAAAACGCACTTCCTTTAACTCTGTCTTAGAAGTTTTGGATTTTAGTTCCTTTTCTCTCTTTTTCTTTTGGTACAAGAACTTTTGATAATCTGTAATTTTACAGACAGGTGGATTGGCATTGGGAGAGATTTCGATTAAGTCCAATTCTGCTTCTTCGGCCCATTTTTTGGCTCGATGTGTAGCATATACGCCTGTTTCGATTTTTTCTCCTATGGCTTCGCTTATCGCTTCTAAATTATCGCCTACCAAGCGAATCTCTGGGACGCGAATGTTGTCATTTACTCTAAATTGGGGTTTTACGACTCTAGGCTGTGGTCTTCTTCTCTTGGCCAAATGTTTTTACTTTTAGTGATGAATACGTGGATTGCCCACATTTATCTGCAAAGATAAGCATTTGTAATGAAAATGGGAAATTTATATGGAAAAGATACTAGTTACGAGATCGTGGGATGCCGAGCCGAACGGCCGTCAAGCAATCGGGTTGCTGATTACTAGATCGTGGGAAGTCGAGCCGAACGGCCGTTCAAGTATCTAGCAATCGCGTAACAAGAAACGAGATCGTGTGAAGTCGAGTCGAACGGTCGTTCGGGCATCTAGCAATCGGGTCACTAGATACAAAAAAAGCAGAGCCTTTCGGCTCTGCTTTTTTATGAAATTGGAAATGAATCTAATCGTTATTTTTTAGGACTAGTTTTTTTGTCTTTTCCTTCTTTTTTTAGTTCGATAATCAGCTTGTCTTTGTCCTTGTTGAGCTTTGCAGCAAAATGACTTCCTTCTGGCGGATTCTCATTTAGGATAAATTCCGCAAGGGGATCTTCGATATATTTCTGAATGGCTCGGTGTAAAGGACGAGCGCCATATTGTGGGTCAAAGCCTTTTTCGGAAACGAAAACTTTAGCTTCTTTGGTTAATTCCATAGAATAATCCAAATTATTAAGCCTTTCGAATAATCCAGTCAAAGTGATGTCAATAATCTTAAAGATGTCTTCTTGGCTTAGGCTGTTGAAAACAATGATGTCATCAATTCTGTTCAAAAATTCTGGTGAGAAAGTCCGCTTTAAGGCCGATTGAATGACTGATTTATTGTGCTCTTCTTTCGAGCTAATTTTTGATTTTGTGGCAAACCCAACGCCTTGTCCAAAATCTTTTAGGTCACGCAATCCAATATTAGATGTCATGATGATTAAGGTGTTCTTAAAGTTGACTTTGCGACCAAGCCCATCGGTCAATTGACCATCATCCAAAATCTGCAATAAAATGTTATACACATCTGGATGGGCTTTTTCGATTTCATCCAATAAGACTACAGAATAAGGTTTTCTACGCACTTTTTCGGTCAATTGTCCGCCTTCTTCAAAACCTACATAGCCTGGAGGGGCTCCAATTAGGCGACTAACCGTAAATTTTTCCATGTATTCACTCATGTCGATACGAATAAGCGCATCTTCGGAGTCAAACATTTGGCGCGCCAATACTTTGGCCAATTCCGTTTTTCCGACACCAGTCGGGCCAAGGAAAATAAATGTTCCAATGGGTTTAGAAGGGTCTTTTAGGCCTACTCTGTTTCTTTGGATGGCTTTGGTGATTTTTGCGATAGCTTCGTCTTGTCCGACTACACCTGTACGCAAGTCATCATCCATCTTGACCAGTTTGGCACTTTCTTTTTGAGCGACCCGCTGAACAGGAATACCTGTCATCATAGAAACCACTTCGGCAATCTGCTCTTCGTCAACGGGGTATCGCTTAGATTTGCTTTCTTCAAGCCAGTTCACTTTCGCAATATCCAATTGACGGATGAGTTGCGTTTCTTCGTCTCTT
>CAMZKG010000245.1 GCA_947311105.1 uncultured Saprospiraceae bacterium | reverse complement strand
GACTTTTGACAGGGATTTCTTTTTATTCAAATATCTTCAAATTTTGCCTTAATCAAGGAAGACGTTGGAGGCGTGGCAGGTTACGTCGGAGTATTGGTTTTTTACCGAACCATTGTTATAGAAATTGGAGGAAAAGAATAGTGAAAAAGACAGCAAAAGGTACCAAAATATTATCAAAACCATTTGTGCTAATCATCTCAATAAAGGTGCTGAGCGTGGCTATGATAATGGCATAGGCAGCTGCTTGCGCAAAAAATAAACCATGCAAACTTAAAGCCCACACAGAGAGTAGGGTAGCAGAGCTAAAGAAAGCCATTGAGCCTAAGTAGGTTTTTTGGAGTGGCTTGCCCCATAATTGAATATTATTGGTCTTTTTATGAAAATAAGTACCAATAATCCCTGCCAAAGGGTCACTAATGCCAAGTATAAGCACTGGTAGCACATATAATAAGTTGTTGCCTTCTATTTTGGCGGCGACAAATAACCCACCTATAGCTATCGGTAATAAAAAACTACCAGATGTTTTGCGTTTAACAGCATCAATGGAATTAAACGCTTTTTGGTGTTTGCCGAAAAATAAAATCAAAAAAAAGAAAATACCAATACCAACTACATACCAATAGGAATCAAAAATATAGATAAAAATAAGGCTGGATAATGAGCCTAAAATATGGGCAATTTTTCTAGTGTATTCTGTGGAGATTTTTCGCTTTCGGTATAGATACTCCGAAAATCCTAAGATGACCAAAAGCCCAGCCATTAACAAAATCATGTATAACATAGGTGGCTTCATATGCCTACATATCTCGATAGCATTAACGCAAAAAAGGCTGCTAGCATCAAGCTGTCAAACCTGTCCAAAAATCCACCATGACCAGGAATCCATTTGCTGTAGTCTTTGATGCCTATTTTGCGTTTGCCATAGGATGCCAACAAATCTCCCAAAAAGGAAAAAGTAGCAATGCCCAAACCAACCTTAAAGGCTTGATAAACAGATAGTTGCAATGCGCTTCGTATAAGAATCGATGTGAGTATGGTAACGAATATACCACCCAATAGCCCTTCTATGGTTTTGTTGGGGCTGATAGAAGGTACAAACTTCGTCTTGCCGAGAAGCTGCCCAAAAAGTTGGCTAAATCCATCAAATATAGTCACTAGAAAATAAGTGTAAAAAATGATAGGTATTGGCAGATGGCTAAATTGAAAAAAGTGATAAGCAAAAAAGATAAAAAGGAGACCTATGATGGCACTTTGAGCTTTGTTTTTATGGTGCCTAAGATGTTTTATGAGCTCGAGACCACCAAAAAAAATGATGATGTCAGCCACATAGGGAAAGAGGCTAGGCTGCATCAAAATTGAAGCAAACACAATATTAACCAGGAGGAGATAGGTGAAGTATTTTAGCCAATTCTTTCGGCGGATGGTCATTAGTTGGTTGCGATTGACTATTTGGGTGATGACTGCACCAAAGGCGAAATAGGCAAAAAGTGACTTGTATAGCAATAATTCCATAATATTATTTTTTTAGCACCCAATAAAGGCCTTTGGCGTTAGAGCGCATTTCCGGAAGGAGCATCTGAACAGCAATGTGCTCCGTGAAGGAAAGAATACCCCAAGTAATCATGATGTAATAGAAAACGGTGTGAAAACCAAAGGCAAAAAGTATGAAGAAAAAAAAGCCTTGTAAATAACCCCCAATTTTGGAAGAGTATAGATGTAGGCTTGGCATTCTACCAAATTTTATTAGTGAGACGCTGATACTTGCTGAAAACACGCCTATAAATATATAAAAGCTTAGTAGATGCGGAGCAAATTCGGCTGCCTTGAATATAAAGATACCTAGAATAGCCAGAATATATGTCCCGCTATCCGCTATGGAGTCTAACCTAGCCCCAAATTCTGTCTGCAAATTAAAGCGCCTAGCAATAAATCCATCCAAGATGTCTGTAAATAAATTGAATATCAAAAATCCCGCAAATAGTTGCTCTTGGTGGCTTAAGGCTAGGTATAAGACCCATGGAAAGGATAATAAACGGTAACCCGATAGGATGTTGGGGATATTGATTAACTCTTTGCTTAATTTCATCTTTTCGCTTATTATTTGCGGTTTTTTATAGCGCTAATTGAGTAAGATGTGCATAACCAAAAATAGCAATATTAATGTCTGCTAGTGGTCAACTTTGGCGAAAGTCAATCCAAGGTCAATCTTGACGAGTCTTTATGTGTTGATAATCAATAAGTTAGGTATTGTTGGAGAATTGTAAGTAGATTTCTTTTCAATATCCAAAGTCAATTATTTTTTTTGCTTTCGCAAAAAAGGAAGCATTCTTTCAGCGAATTGTCTTACAAAACGACGAAAAAAAACACCCTGCCCTAAGGCTTTGCCCCAAAGGATGAGCAGAATATTGTAGAGCGGAAGCGCCAAGAAGATAAACGCAACGAGCTTGAATAGAAAAAAAGTGTCAGGCGTGATGCCTACCCATTTTTTGATGAAGCTATACAGATAGACGGTAGATGTGCCTGTGAGCGCAAAAACAAGTAGAATGATGAGTATCTCCCTGTTGTGTTGGATATTCCATCTTTTTTTTAATTTTTCCAAAGGTTTGGGCATCGGCTTTAATTGGTTTTTGCGCAAGCGAAAGTTAAAGTCTGGCAATGGTAACAAGAAAATTGTTGTTTGGTTTGCACCCTTCGGATTTCGTATGGCATGGTCTTTGAATATAGGACTGTAGAAGATATGACAATCTCTAATTTTTTGCAAAAGAGCCGTGAGACTACCACTGTATAGGCTATTTTGTACGACCCAAACAGATTATAATAACGCAACGCATGAATAGTAACAAAACAGTATTGGATGTTGAAATGGACATCTGGACAGTCAATCGGGAGCTGAAAATAGTCAAAGGCTATATCGCAGATGATAAAAACATCAAGATGGATATAGAATTTGCCAAGATAAAATTACTAGAAAAAAAGTTTTATTTATTAGCTGAACTTAGGAATTTATTGAGAGACGGAAGACCGTAAGTCTTCGAAATAATACGAAAACCCATATTAAAAAAGGACTTTCTCAAAGGAGAAAGTCCTTTTTTTGTTGTAGGGCAGAATCCATAAAAAAAGACCTTCTCAAATGAGAAGGTCTTTGTTGGCCTACTAGGACTCGAACCTAGAACGACGGCACCAAAAACCGATGTGTTACCATTACACCATAGGCCAATTCCTTAAGCGTGTGCAAATCTAAAGGTTATTTTTCTTTTTGTAAAGGGTTGATGCTAATTTTTTCGATTTTTTTTGAATTTTGCGCTGAATGAAGCGTTTGTCCTAAATTGTTTATCCACGAGAGTAATTGGGGGATTCTTTGGTGATGACAATATCATGTGGATGACTTTCTTTGATGCCTGCCCCTGTGATTCGGATAAACTCCGCATTTTTGAGTGCGTCCAAGTTTGCCGCCCCACAGTAGCCCATTCCTGCCCGAAGTCCGCCGGTATATTGTACCATGACTTCTGCCAGCGAGCCTTTGTAGGAAGTTCGACCTTCGATACCTTCCGGAACGAGTTTTTTGATGTCATCTTCGACATCTTGAAAATATCTATCCTTGGAGCCTAGCTTCATCGAAGAGAGTGAGCCCATACCCCGATAGATTTTGTACTTTCTGCCGTCTAGTATGATGGTTTCTCCAGGTGATTCATCTACACCCGCAAATAAACCACCCGCCATAATCACATCTGCTCCTGCTGCTAGAGCCTTCGCAATGTCTCCCGTAAAGCGGACACCACCATCTGCAATGATGGGCACGCCCATGTCTTTTAGACTTTGTGCTGCACGATAAATAGCCGATAATTGTGGTACACCCACTCCAGCCACTATCCGTGTGGTGCAAATACTACCTGGACCCACGCCTACTTTGACGGCATCTACTCCAGCTTTCGCCAAAGCCAAAGCACCTTCTCCTGTCGCCACATTTCCCCCGATGACTTGTAAATCAGGATAAATGGATTTTATTTTTTTGACCGCATCAATGACGCCTTTTGAATGCCCATGTGCCGTATCAAGCGTAATAGCATCTACTTCGACCTTGACCAAAGCATCCACTCTGTCCATCATATCATACGTGACCCCTACCGCTGCGCCCACTATCAGCCGCCCCAATTGATCTTTACAAGAGTTCGGATAGTTCTGCACCTTTAAAATGTCTTTATAGGTGATTAGACCAATCAGATGATTTTCCTTATCAACGACAGGTAGTTTTTCAATCTTATGTTTTTGGAGAGTAGATTGGGCTTGCGCCAAAGTCGTCCCTTCTGAAACAGTGATGAGATTTTGGGTCGTCATCACTTCTTTTATTTCTATCTGATAGCGAGTCTCAAAACGCAAATCTCGATTGGTTAGGATGCCCACTAATTTATTCTGTGTATCGACAATAGGAATCCCCCCAATCTTGTACTTTGCCATCGCTTTGAGTGCATCTGCCACAGTATCATTCGGAAATAAAGTTACTGGATCAACCACCATGCCCCCTTCGGAGCGTTTGACGGCTCTGACCTGATCGGCTTGTTGTTCGATCGACATATTCTTATGAATAATGCCTATCCCTCCTTGTCGAGCAATCGCAATAGCCATTGCTTTTTCGGTCACGGTATCCATAGCCGCCGACATAATCGGGATATTTAATCTTATTTTTTTGGTGAGTTGAGCCGAAAGATTTACTTCTCTCGGAAGGACTTCGGAATAGGCAGGAACCAGTAAAACATCGTCAAAAGTAATACCATCTGCCAGCCAGTCTTGATTTTTTCTATTTGCCATTTGCAAAGGTAGGTAGATTTTTTTTGTACTTCCAATTATTTTTTGGACGTGACTTACAAATGAAGGAATTTAAGTTTGAGTTTACTCAGAAAAGTCGTTGTTCAATATTCCCGATTTGGAGCAATGACCTTCTCTTTTGGACTTTAATTAATATTAGCAGAAGTTCTGAGTTTTGGTAATTGCAGTAATAATGGATTTTTATCTACATCAAGCCATTTTAGAATCTTGATAATTTTACTCTCTCTCATTGCTGTACACCCTGCTGTTCCTTTTCCTGATGGGCTTTTTATATGTATAAAGATACAT
>CAMZKG010000244.1 GCA_947311105.1 uncultured Saprospiraceae bacterium | reverse complement strand
TTTTGTGTATGTTGAAGCTATTTTTTTTGAAGCGTAGCACCGCTACGTGATAAAAAAATAGCAAAAACAGGCGCAAAAAGGGCATTTTATGGCAAAAATGTGCGGGTAACTAAACAGTTACATTTTTTTAATTGATTCGGGTACATTAATGCTTTAACATTACTCCATGCTTTCCCGCCCACTCTTTCATATCCCCCTTATTGATCGCCGCCGCCATCAAATCAGGAAATAAGTCAGGGGTACAAGCAAAAGAAGGAATCCCAATCGTCCCCAAAGATTGAGCCACTTGTTTATCATAAAAAGGTGCGCCTTCGTCATTTAGCGCAAGCAAAACTACAATCTGCACCCCAGCATCTTTCATGGACTTAATCTTCTCCATCATCCCTTGCAAGGAGCCGCCTTCGTACAAATCCGTTATCAACACCAAAATAGTATCATTGGGCTTAGTGACTAGACCTTGACAATAGCCCAACGCTTTATCAATATCCGTACCGCCCCCCAACTGTACCCCAAAAAGTAAATCAACGGGATCTTTCAAATCTTCTGTCAAGTCGGCCACTTCGGTATCAAACACCACCATCCTTGTCGAAACAGTCGGCAAGGACGCCATCACAGCACCAAAAATACCTGAATAAACAACAGAAGTTCCCATCGACCCTGACTGATCCAAGCACAAAATAATGTCCTTCAAACTTCGTCGATTTTTGCGACCATATCCATATAAATTTTCAGGGATGACCGTATTATACTCTTCTTGATAATGCTTTAGATTTTTCAAGATAGTCTTGCCCCAGTTTATTTCGTTATACTTGGGACGCCGGTTCACAACAGAACGATTAATCGCACCAGAAATGGCACTAACCATCTCATTTTCAAGCTTTTGCATCAGCTCATCGACGACCTTTTGAATCACATTTCTAGCCGTATCTTTTGTCTCTTCGGGAATCAGCTTGCCCAATTCCATCAATGTAGCGACTAAGTGCACATTAGGTGTCGCTTGCGCTAAAATGTCGGGTTGGAGCATCATTTTATCCTTTAGCTCGGGAAATTTCATCGCATCATTTTGCATAATTTCCACGACCGTTTGTGGAAAGTATTTTCGGATATCTCCCAACCATCTGGCTATGCCCGGATTAGATGGACCGCTACCTGCTTGGCGGCCAGAAACTTGACCATCAGGCCCCACAAAATAATCAAATGACTCCTTGCGCTGAAACTCATATATCGCCCCCATAGCCAAATCTCTTTCCAAGTCAGTACCAGACAAACCGACACCCGTACCATCAGCATCATCACCACCTAACACCAATCTCCAACGTCTTAAATTTTCATTATTCATTTTTAATATTTAGCTTATCATTCAAAAATTTAAACGTTCACCGCTGAGCCATCGACAGAGATTCCCAGCAATCTAGCCGTCTCCTGCAAAGCTAATTCTGCTCGCTTGTGATTAAAGAACTTATCATCAAATTGATCGCTGACTTCTCCCCCATCAACCCCGAGTCCTTTTTTTGCTTTCTCGCCCAATTGCTTTCGTTCATTCGGTGCATACTGCGAAAAGGTACGTCTAAGTATTGGTAATAAATCATCAAAATTATCAACTGGTAAATCTTGCAACCACACATACAAAATATTCCAGATAGTGTTATCCAAAATTAAAATCATGGCACTACCCCGCAAAAACCCTTCTATCCAAAAAGCAGATTTTTGGGGTACCGCCCCCACCGATAGTGCTTTCGCAAAACCCTTTTGTACTTCATCTAGCTCCAGATTTTTATTATCCAACATGATACGATAAACAGCACCCCGTATCAAGGCAGCCACATTTTCGTCTTCGCGCATCTGCCTTAGACAATCGATCCACGAAGTTATATATTCTTCATTTTCCAACAAAGGTAACCGATCATTTAATGCAGTTATAAGCTGAAAAATCTCATTTGCCAATTCATCATCAATCCCTTGGCAAGCCACGTCCAAGGAGATAAAAATCTTGGATAACAAACCTTCAATTAGGCTCCCCAAAACAGCTTCATCCGTCTTTCTGATATCACTATACCTAGATATTTCAATCAAAGGCACCACCGCCCCAATCAATGCCATTACATCTGTACTCAAACTCGCTAAATCTTGAATACGATTAATCAGAAAGTCCACTGAATCAAATAGTTGTGCAACAATTGTGTCCTTTATTAGATGCGTCAGTTCTACTACATTTTGGGAGTTCTTGGCATGATGATTTACATAATTTTGGGCAGCCAACAGCACTGTGTTGCCCCAAATCCCCTTGTCAATAACGTCCAACGCTATCTCGGGCTTCCAAGCCAATGTCCAAACTTCTTTGAACGTCCCTTTGGAACGAACAGATGCTAACTCCCCCCAATCTACCCCTAACAATGTCAACTGATGCAGATAAGCGCTTTTCTCTAAACCTATCGGTTTTCGCAAATCGAATTGATATACTTTTTCGTCTTCTCTAAGCTGAAATCTATATTTTTTATTCTTTTTCTCAAAATCCTTTTGAATAGGCAATTGGGCTAGCCCTTCGGGTAAGATGCCTATTTTTTGACCGACAGTCAACTCTTCCTTGATATAATTCATTAAGACAGTATCTCCCATGCCAATGGTTGCTACTACCGCTTCATCCAATTCTGCCAATCCAGGACGCGACAAATTTCGCATAGACGCCAAAGCCGTTGCAAGACGCAAAGCTTCAATAATATGTGCCGTCGAAACATCTATTTTTTTGTCACGAAATACCTGCGCCACATGAATCAACCAACGCTCTCCCGTATCATTAGGATATTTCCACAAATGCTCATACCAACCTGGCGCCATTATCCCTGCTCCATATCCAGACTTCCAAGCCAATCTTGAATTTAGCCATGGAATCCAAGAAGAAGCGACTTTTTCTTTAGGAAGTTTTTTTAGTATCGCGGCATCGGCTTTCTTTTTAGATTGGTACTCCAAAATAGCAGGCGCATGCCAAGCACCACACACAAAGACGACATTCTCTTTACCAAGTTTTTTTGCTTTTCTAACTGCTTCACGCATAAAAGCTTCACGCAATTCATTGCGTTCAAAATCATGATTTACATAGGTCGAACGCAATGCCGTCATCACTTCTAAGACCGCTTCAAAATGCTCCGAAGCATCCGTCACAAATTTTTGTTCAAACTGATGCTCCCACCATAAATCCACATTATCATAACCTTCAAGCTGTACGATTACTTCCAAGGGATGATGATGCAACTCATACCCTTCTGGCAAAACTAACTCTTGCTTAACGATTGGATTTTCTTGCTCTTCATCTATACTATCTTGTTGAGTAGCAGCATCTTGTGCTTTTTTCGTTTCTAAGCCAAAATAAATATTTTTAGGCAAATCAGCCGTCACAAACTCTATATCATTTGCTTGCGCAAAAAGAATGGTTTGCCATTCGGGGGAAAACGCTGCGAAGGGATAAAATGAAGATTGCTCTAATTTTTTTGGATTATACAACAAAACAGACACTGGCGGAGTGATGCTCTTTAAATCAACACTCCTAAACATATCCGTTAACTCTTCAGGGCCTTCCACGATGATATAATCTGGCTGAATTTCTTTCAATCGAGCCCAACAATTCTTTGCAGAACCCACCCCATGGTGCCTTATTCCTAATACTTGTAACTTCATTTATCTTGCTTTATCGTTAGCCCATGCCAATAAAAGGTGCCAAATACGCGATCCCATAGCACGGTATAAAACCCAAAATTAAAATCTCCCTTTTGGTGATGTACTTTATGAAAAACATAATTTCCCCAAAACTGCGGCGGATTTTTTGACTGCGAATTCAAATGACCTATTACCCCTAATAACCAATTGATGATTAAAAATAAGACAAAACTATAAAGGTTAAAATCAAATAATCCTGCAGCTAGCGTCAACAAAGCTCCAAATAAAATAGCTTCCATCGGCTCCATCACATAAAGACTAATCGAATTAAAATAAGCGTGCTCATGGTGCTTATCATGAATTTGATTTAATGGCCATATCTCATGAGATAGTCGATGCACTCCATACATCAACAAATCAAACCCAAAAAACAACAACAATAAGTCTCTAACGAAGTGATTATTTGTCTCGAATACTATACGCCCACTTTCTAGTAACAAAAGCCCTGGGACAGCAACTAACATATTGATTATCAACACTTTAATACTTATCACTACATCACTCATTGTTAACGGAAAGGTTGCATACCCATAATACTTTGACCACAAATGACTAACCAAAATGGTCGTTGAGTACATCAAAACATTACCCAAAATAATAAGCCAAAATAATTTTAGATATACAACCATGTCCATTATGCTTCACTTTTTTTGACAATACCTTCCATATCTGCAATCACTTCCGAAAAGACAATTGCTGGTACATCTGCCAAATTTATTTTGCTCTCCGACCAAGAATCATAGTCCACCTTTCGAAAGGTAATACCATAAAACACGACATCTTCATCATACCAGCCGATACACATCCCTGACACATTTAGAAAAGCATAAATACCATCTTGCTTAAAAGTCTTGGACATATCGAAGCATCCACCATCCGAAACTTCCTTTCTCCATCCCCTTCGCTCAAAGTGCCCTTGAGTTCCTCTAGCTCCTTTTTCTGAGCCCTTGCCATTATACCGAACGATTTCAGAGACTTTATCTTCATCATTCACAAAGAAAGTCGGTCTGTTCAATTGAGCGAAAGGTTGAGCAATATCCAAATCATAAAACTTTTGATTCCACTCAGACTGTTGTTCTTTAGACAATCTCAAAGGATGGACTATCCCAATTTTTCCTTCCGCTAATTCTAACTCATCATCTTCTAAATCCATCAATGCGGCATCTTCATCCACATAAAATAGCTGTTTCACCTGATTATCGGCATCAAAAACGCCCCACACTAAAGTGGAAGCATAAATAAACATCACTGGATTTAACAAATAAAACTTTTCCCAATCTTCCCGACTCCACCTACGCTCCAAAACCATATACTGTTCCAGACGCTCTTTTTGTGCTTTATTAACATCTCGAATCTCTTTCTGAATCAATTTCAACTCTGCTTTGACTTCTTTGCTAACAGATTTTGGTGGAGATTTTCGGATCTTATTGTCTTCGGTGATGTACTGTAACTTAAAGTCCTTAGCGACAAAAACCCGAATCTCTTCTCCATCTGCATCTATCGTCTTATACAATCCATCAAAGCCAAAATCAGGAATTATCTTATCTTGCAACTCAAAAATATCCATGCCTAATTCTTCCGCTGCATTTTCCAAAGCTTCGATGGCGGCCGTTTCGAGAGAAGCCTTTCGCTTAAATTTACGAGAAATAAACTCGACATGGCGTAGTGCTTTGTCTGTCCCAATCATGGCTATCGTGGCGATGACATATTGTGCCATTTTTAATCTCTTATCATCATGCAACTTTTTAAATAATTGCTTCAAATAATCCAATAAGCTCTCATCCCCTAAGATACCCGACAGACACATGATATACTTTTGCTTGGCGACTGCACCTTTTGCAAGAAAGGTTTCTAGGATAGCTTTCGCAAAATCAGTAGAAGACGTTTTGTCAATATAATTCATCAACAATTTTGCTTCAGGATCAGAAATCATAATCTTAATCTGAGACATCCGATATACTAAAAATTGTACTTGCAAGCTAGACAACTGCTTTCCATCCTTAAAAAGCAATGCCGGTAAGTCATTGAAATCCAACACATTACCCTTTAGTCCTGCTTTGATAGCACCCCGTTTTTCTGCCGCAGCAATAATTTCATTTACTTCATCTAGGCTCAACTCTTCCTTGTAAAAACGCCTAACGATGATGGGCAAAATACGCTCTCGAATTTTGTCATCAGACTCATCATGAAAACTCGTCCAAAGTAAATCTTTTGCTTCCTTAGACTCCAAAGCGCCCAATACCAAAAATGCTAAGGCACGTTCTCCTTTTGTTTTTGTTAGACCCTTTTTCAAAAAAGGCATGACAACTTCTGGCTTTTTCGCCAATATTTTTGCCACAGCTGCCTGATGCCTAAAATCTTGCTTAGATAGATATGTCCAAATAGCCGAAGCATAAGGACTCCAATCAAGATCTTCGGAAGCTTCCATTAATTTTACTGAAAAGTCATAAGCACGATTATCTATATTCTTTATTTTCATCACATCCCCCAAACAACGCATTTTGTCTCCATCATACTCTTCAATTACATCCAATATATCATCTGGTACATAGACGGTATTTTTGCAAAAATCTTCAAGACGTGTATTAAAATCTTTTTCAGACAATGACTTCACCCCCAAAAGACAATGTTTTATGACGCTTTTGCCCCAATACCTAGAAACTGTATAGTTAGTCGTAATCCTTGCGACATCTTCATAATTAAGTGGATGCTTTTTGATTCTCTCTTTTTTATCTTTCAAATTATCCCCTTTCGGATATTTTTCTACTACCGTAAAACAATCTAGATAGTCATTCACAAACTTAGAAAATCTTTCCGTATTCTCATCTGTTGGGTGATATTTGTACAATTCAGAAAGGGCAAAATAATCCCACCCTGCTAACTTAAATTCATAATATTTAGGTAGTTTCTTTTCAATTAGTGGTGCATATAATTTGGCATCCAATTCAAGTAACCTATGAATCGATAAAGGCTTCAAGAGCCCTTTTATCATAAGGTAACTATCATTTTTTTGATACCGAATAATTTGATCGATATTATCCAAAACCAACTTTGGAAAATATCGATGAAAGAAATTCAGATTCCTAATGACACGATCCCTATAGAGGGATTCAACTTCAAACTTTCTTGTAACATCAAAAAACACTTGAACATCATCAGGAGAAAAGGTTTTAAATAATTTTCCGAAAGGACTTAAATCATCATCCCTAAACGTCGCTTTATATTCATACTTCTCCTTAAAAATAAAGTTTATGTGCCATTCCGCTTTTGCTACAAGCTCTAAGAAACTCTTCAAATTTCCACCATTATTCAAATAATAATTATAGGCAGGAACTATTTGATTGGGAAATCTATCTAAGCGATTAACAAAGGCGCTAATTCGATCAGGAGAACTAAAATGGAAAGGAAAGAGCTGCTCCCCAAAGTCTTTGGTAAAAGCAACGATAATAGAATACTCTTGCCAAACGACTTTATTGGGGAGAGCAGTACCATTCTCAATACTATCAATTACGGTTTGTATAAAAGGTTGATTGCCAAGTACCTTTTTTACTTCTTCAGCAACTATTTTTAATTTTTCTTTCATTTTTTCAATTTTCAAGTGTTTAATAATCTGATTATCAGTTACTTAAACTGACAACATTTAAAGCATTTCTCGGCAAGCCAAGTAAATATCCTTAAAGTTTTTTCTTTTTTTCATGACCGTATCAAGATATTCTTTCCAGACGATAGCATCTTGAATCGGATCTTTAACAATGGCACCAACCAATCCCGCCGCCAAATCTTCTGAAGACAATTGTCCATCCCCAAAATGAGCGGACAAGGCTAATCCTTGATTCACAACCGATATTACTTCAGCTGTACTAAGCGTACCCGAAGGTGATTTTAGTATTTGTTTTCCATCGACGGTCTCCCCACTTCTCAACTCTCTAAAAATGGTAATGAGCTTTTTAATTTTTTCTAAAGAGCCAGACTCGACAGGCAAATCAAGCGCCTTTGCCATCGACGCAACACGAGTTTGCACAATATTCAACTCTTCCTTTTCAGTTGCTGGGACGGGTAAAATAACCGTGTTAAAGCGTCGTTTTAATGCGCCAGACAATTCGTTGACCCCTTTATCCCGATTATTAGCCGTTGCGATGACGTTAAATCCTTTGACCGCAGCAATCTCCATATTTAATTCAGGAATCGGCATAGCTTTTTCCGAAAGGATCGTAATCAAAGTATCTTGTACTTCGGCTGGCACTCTGGTCAGTTCTTCAATTCTAACAATTTTTCCTTGTTGCATTCCCCGCATCACCGGCGTATCTACGAGGGCATCTTCAGAAGGGCCTTTCGCCAAAAGCTGGGCATAATTCCAACCATACCGTATCGCTTCTTCACTAGTACCAGCCGTACCTTGAACCAGCATCGTAGAATCCCCCGAAATAGCCGCCGATAGATGCTCCGACACCCACGACTTTCCAGTACCTGGAATACCATACAACAACAAGGCGCGTTCAGTAGTCAGGGTAGCCACCGCAATCTCCATTAATCTTTTGTCCCCAATGTACTTCGGAGAAACTTCAAAGCCATTTTTTAATTTTCCACCTAACAGATAAGTCAATACGGATTTTGGAGACATCTTCCAATTGGTAGGAATCTTATTGGTTTCCTGCTTGATTAACTCTTCTAATTCTTCTTTAAAATTGTCTTCAGAGTGTTTTCTAAGTTTTTCCATTTTTATTGATTTAAGGCATTATTGAATGCCGATTTTGCAATGTCTATATTCTGGATAGTCGATTGTATCTCATCCGTTTTCCAGGCACCTTTATGCTCATCTAGATTGATTAGTTGGTCAACAATCTGCATCACATCTTTATGATAAAAAGGCCCACCCAACCATAAAGCCTGATTGCGCCTATCTGCATAAGAATAAAAATGCTGGTGGGTCAACAGACGATTTAACATCAATCGCGTCAATTTTTTTGGCCATGTTTCTTGGCAATTTAGCTCTTTGACTAAAATTTCAAAAACATCCAATTCGGAGTTATCTATTATTGCAAAGTTTTTTTCCAGAAAATTATAAATTTCTAGGTCAGAAAAAAGCAATAACAACTCCACATAAGATCCATTTGACTTTTTAGACTGCGCCAAGATCGCTAAGGCAATTTTTTTATTTTTATTTTTTAGGACATTTCGTAAAAGTGCCCGCAAAAGGTCAAAGGATTTATTCTTTTCCAAAGATTTTATTTCTGAAATTGTTTTTATATACTTTTCCAATTTAACATTTAGCAACTGTGTAGCTCGTTCGACAGGGACTATCTGCAACAAAAAGAACAACTTCAAATCAAGCCCTTGCAGCCCATCTTCATCCACGAAAGAGTCCATTTCCAAAAAACTCAAGGGAGCTAAAATCGGCTCCAACTGCTCGGCGGGGAGTAGCTCTAAGGACTTTTTCAAAAGACCTTTCCTGGCCCATATTTTCTCAAAAACAGACTCAACTAATTGATTGTGTGTATATTGTAACCCTGCAAATAATTTTACTGTTTCAAAATACCGACGTAAGATGTCTATTCGTTTGCCACTATTATTTTCAAAGAAAGATTCAAAAAAGCTATAAACATCCTTATCATCCATCGTTAGAGTCTGCCCAATAATCGATAAAATTTTCTTTTGGTTAGTAGGCGTTTCGTGCTCATAAAAACCAACCAAAAAAGAAATGGATTTTTGCTTATTACTAAACCAATATTCCTTAAATACAACAAGTCTTTCTTTGGCATTCAATTCATCCAAATCTACTTCATCGCTCCCATTCATCATCTTATAAATCCAGCTGCCACTCACCCCAAAGGAGGCAACAACCACAGCTTCCAGCTCCTCGAAAGATTGATACAGCTTTCTATCTGCAAAAGTCTTATAAAAGCGCTTAAACCCTAGTCTTCTCCGCTCTTTACTCCTAACTTCTTGTAATGCCGTTAAAACTTTTATCATCTTATCCGCAGGAAAAATTCGATGCTGCGCAAGGACTTTTTCCGCAAGGATACGTAAAAAGGAATAATAATTAAGAGAAAGAAAATCTCCCTTAGAAATAGTACTCAAAGCTCGAATCCACGGCGCATCGACTACGGATAATTCTTCTTCGGGACAGATTGGCACCTGACTACCTAGCTTTTCAATCTTCATTAACTCCTTACCCGCATTAAAGTATTGAAAACTCAGGGAAAGACCATTTAAAAACAATAATTCATCTGATGCATCTGATGCATCTGATAAATAATTTTGCACATTGGGGTAAAAGATGGTTTTATCGATCTTGTTCGATTTCAATCCTAGTAACGCAGCTTTTATAATAGACTGATTCAACATTATAGGCTATAAATTTTGTTATTAAAATAAATTGCCAACAATCTCACACCTTGCTCATTCATAACGACAAAGGCATCGAACCAATGTCCTTTTGTAATTGCCAAAACGGACAAAAATCGCTCCGTTGACATTTCAAAACAATGCAATATTTCATCATTCTCATTCACCAAATAGATCTTGTCATCATGATGCGCTATTTTTGCGGAAGCAACTAAACCTAACCAATCAAACGTAAAAGGAAATTTAATTCGACGCTCTAAATATTGGGCATTAGCGTCCTTAAAAGACAACGGCTTTAAATTGAATTCAGCATTAGTATCGCTGCCCTTGATTTTCAAAACTGCCCGATTTTTGTGCACCCCAGGATACATAGCTAATTTGGCCTGCATCTTACGCCCTTTGACGTAAGTCTCCGAGAAGCCCGCTCCCCGAAAGGAAAAATCCAAGAAATAGGCAAAACGATTCGTTGTGACACCATATAAGTACGTTTTTCGGGAAGTCAGCCCTTCTTCTTCCTTTCGGATAACACTCAAAATCTTCCAAACATCATCCACTATTTCGGTATCAGGATTAAGGAGTAGCTCATCCTTTTTAATATTCCAGCCCAATAGTAATTCCAGTTCTTTTTTATAATCGGGGTCTAAACGCTCATGACTTTTGATGGAATTGACCAATAAATGAAGCAGATGAACTTGCTCCAATACCTTATGCTCCCATCCAGATTGTCCATAGTTCACATTTTGGATCGTGCGTAAAAAAGTGTTGATTCCAGGCATTTTAAAATCCACCATCCTACGTATCAGATTATCAAAAAAAACAGTAGATTTTGCCGAAAGGTCAATCAATCCATTGTTCACAAAATCTTTTAACCACAACTCCAAATGCAAAATATTGACAACAGCATCTTTCCATTTGTCATCACTTTTCTTTTTTACTTTTTCGGGAGATACGACCTTTTTAGGTTTTGAAGCTGTTTTGGCAACTTTAGCTACTCGCTTATCAATCCACTCTTCGACCCAAATTGGCTCGGGAGCTACGGTGATCGAATCCATCTCATTTCTTGCGAGATAAAAAGCTAAGCTAAGCCCATGTTTACAGGGAAATTTTCGACTTGGACAAGAACATTTAAAGGCGGTATTACTCAAATCAATCCGCACCAAATAGGGCTTTGAGCCACTCCCTTTTATGGAAGACCACACTGCACGCTCACTTTTAAATACTTCCCAATTGGCCTTCCCATACACCTTTAGCGCTGCTTTCACCGACGCTGCATCTGGTGCTAAATCTTGGACTTGCTCTTCTGTAAATTGGTTCATTTAGTTATCTACTCTGGTTGGTTTAACGAGAAATATTCTTCACTGGTTGCCCTTTTTGCTGACGCAAAAAATAAACAATTAATTGCATCAAAACCAAATTGATTTATTTTGTATTTTCATTTTTTCCTTCAAACCACAAAACAGTCATAATCCCCAAAAAATAAGCCAGTAAGTCTTCCCATGCAAAAGATGTTCCAATGAGAATTCTGGCTATCTTAATATGGCCAAGTCCTAGCAAATCTACAAGCTTAAAATATTGCAATATCTCCAGAACAAAAGAAAAAACCAACACGGAGTAAGCAACAAATTTTACCGATGCATTCCAAAAGATTTTTAGCATCGTGTAAAGCAATATGACTACCAAAAAATCACCTACATAAGGCCGTACAAATCGATCATTTACATAAAACCCAATAAATAACTCTATGGCTAAAAGGACTATAGAAGCATATAAGTACCTTTTGTTGAATGTAAATTTTTCGTTCTGCTCACCAGTCATCTCATGACATTTTATTAGGTATTTAACTCAATTATTAAATAAAAATTGGCACTGCTCAAAAAAAAAAAAGCTAATTCACTGAATAACAGTAAATTAGCCCACACATTATAGAAACACTACCAAATCATAGGCTTTGTATCTTGCCACATCACCCACCGATTTGTTTCTTTTACATTCATGTCCGTCACTAGGGTTTCGTCCCTTTCGGAAACGGTCAAGTCCAACTTAACAACATAGCCCGAATAAGTGCCGACAACTAAATATTTTTTATCCGCCGAATAATCCATACTCATAATCGTACCGCCCAGATGCAGGTAGGCTTTGTCATTAGGATTCTTAGGATTGACGTACCAAATATAGCCATTATTTGCTCCCAACAAATAACCATCCTTAAAAGGTACAATAGAAAATACCCACATATTGTCATGCATCGGATCCAAACGCTCATCCAATTCTTCGTACCAAGATGCATTAGTTTCAATGGGTAGATTTTTCAAATCCATTCCGACGACTCCACTTTGCTGATAATGACAAGATGCCAAAGCAATATGATCCAATTTATCATGAAACCCAACAGCATGTGGATATTCCGATCTCGCTTGAATAGTGCCCGTCAATTTAAACCCATCACCTTTATCTTCAAAAATAAAATGCTCACTCATCTGAAAGCCCGTAGCTATTTTTGAATTATCAGGTGAAAGTTTCGCATGAAAATAGTCTAGGCTAACTTCAAAAGGAACTGATTCTTCGTACTCTTCGTAATAATTTTCTACAAATTGTGGCAACATTTCTTGCGTCGGCAATAAACATTCACTTCCCCTTTCGGAAAGAATAAAAATACCATTGGTCGTAGTCAACAAAACTTTTTTACCATCATTAAAAACATCCGCACTCAATACGATGAGCCCTTCTTCTTTGAAATCCGACACAGGTATATTAGCTGTCGCAACACCATAACCTTTTGGATAATCAAAAGTATGAACAGGAATTCCGCTCCAATCGGCATGTACATAAACGGCAGAGTCTGTTACTTTTACAGTAAATTCTTTATTGGCAGAAATCCCAATGGCCATCACACCGACTTGTTCCGTAATCTTATCATCTTCTAACAGATACACATTACCATCGTCCAAATACACATTGCCATCTGCCCTTACGACAATACGCCCATCTCTTAACACGATGACCTGATTAATGCTTCTAGAAATACCATCGTAATACGGCTGGAATGGCTCATAAGCAGGTGGAAATAATTCACGCAGCTTTTGGTGATCTCCTGATTCATTCATCTTTACAGCCAAACCATAAACGGCTTGCGCCATATCTTCTCTGGTTTCCTGTGGCTCTTCGGGACCTTCGCCACCTTTATAAATGGCATCCAAAAACGCATTCAATTGATTTTTAAATTGTGTGCCTTCTTGAATCCATCTTTGAGATAATTCTTGGTTTGGATCCTTTTTGCTAAATAAGCCCATAACTTCTTTTTTTTAATTATAACCCAAAGGTATGGGGCGTTTTCTTGGCATGACGATGGGGTTTATAAGTGTAGGCGGGGGATTTATAATTGTGTTTTGAAGAGCTGGATATTATCGAAATTCACCTTTAATTTGTTTAATTGTGCAACTGCTCAACTGAAACCAGCCTAAAATCATTGTTGTTACAACTCACCTTACATATACCCAGTAGCACTCACCCAAAAAGGGTCATAAACAATATCATAATCTATTGAATATGAAGACTTTAAACTGTCTTTAAGTTGCTGAACTTGCTGCTGAATTACGTCTTCTGACCTTCCAGCATAACACATTTTTCTTTTTCCCGCAAAAGTTTCAGTACTGACAAAATGACCTTTTTGTTGTCCACAGACCATCTCTGCCACCTTATCTTCTATGGCGTAAATTTCATCCATTTTTTCAACAGGCATACCCTGCTCGGTGACTTCATTAAATGCAATAGTCACACATAATAAAAAAGGAAAATCATTTTTAAATTCATAATACTTAAGCGCCCGGTTGACTAATATCATAATAGGCATCTCGTCTCTTTCTCCCCGCAACAGAGCTATCGACTCCTCTGGAAAACGCACTCCCGAAACGGCACGTTCCTTTTTCTTCCAGTTAATGTACCCCGTCAATTCTTTCAACGGTAGTGGCTGCATACCTTCATCAGGTGCTGCCGCAAACTCCACATAATCCAAATCAAAACTAGTCGAAACTTCCCCTAAGAGAGAATCCAAAGCTTGATAAACACCCATCACTATCGCTTTGCGCTTAGGTTCATCTTGCTCGTCATAATCTTTGTGAAACAATCGAATCGCAATATCGTCTGGCGCTTCATCATCATTCAATGGAATAAAAGAAATTGTATCGGGGCTAATCTCCACATCTCCCATTTTATAATCAAAATCCAACCCACTGGCAGGTTTAGTGGCAAAAACAGTCCAGTTTTCTATTTTGGGCGCAAGCGCAGCTACTTCATAGGCAGCAGCAAAATATTGGCGAACACCTTGCGGGGTTAAGATCAGCTCCCATTCTCCATCTTTACCGCCAATCTCGACAAATAGACCTGGAGCCACCTTCTGCAACTCTGTGATAAGCTCATCTAGAAGTTGATTCACTTTTTCAATATTATCTTCGTACTGAGAGCTTAGATTCTCAAAAGTGACCTTATTAGTCACAAACCACTGCCAAAATGCGTTTATTTTCGTTTTCATTGTTTTTTTTATTATGGCCAAAAGTACAAAAAGCTTGCTAAATTAATAGCAAGCAATCCTTGTTCACAGGAAAAGACTCTAAGAGTCCTATTTTTTTTACCCAGCGATTCTGAAGTTCAACACCAGTCTCTAAGTTCCTTTTGCAGTATAAAAGACTAATAATCAATGAATTATGCATCAAAGCATTCTCATGCGCCCTAAGATTCAAGGCAAAAGTAATGTCATTTTTATTGGCATCCAGCCCTAGTTGATAAGTGACAGATTTCATTTGATATTCGAGTGACAGTCGTGATAAAGGTGTATATTTGCACTAAATTCATCGAAATAAGAATACGCTAAATAAAAAGAATAATGAAAAAAGCGATGCTAGTCATCTTAGATGGTTGGGGACTTGGGCCCAAACCTTCTGCAGATGCCATTTACAATGCGAAAACTCCTTTTTTTGACCATTTGATGGCCGAATATCCTAATTCAACGCTAGTCACCTATGGAGAAGATGTCGGGTTACCCGCAGGGCAAATGGGCAATTCTGAAGTGGGCCATCTGAATATTGGCGCAGGAAGGATCGTCTATCAAGATTTTACAAAAATCAATTTGGCGATAAAGGATGGGAGTCTTGCGACAAACAAACCCCTATTAGATGCCATCGCTTACGCTAAAAAAGCGAATAAGAAAATCCATTTTATTGGTTTGGTGTCAGATGGTGGTATTCATTCCCATATTGACCACTTAAAAGCGTTAGTGGATATTGCGGAAGCGAATGGGCAGAAGAATAACTTTATCCATGCTTTTACAGATGGACGAGACACCGACCCCAAAAGTGGTATAAAATTCATCAAGAATTTGGAATCTTACCTTGCGGAAAAAAGCACTCGTATTGCGTCGGTTGTTGGGCGTTTTTACGCGATGGATCGCGACAAGAGATGGGCACGTATTAAGCTAGCTTACGACTCACTTCGGCATGGTTCAGGGACTCATTTTGCGAAAGCATCGGATGGGCTTCTTGCTTCTTACCATCAAGATATTACGGATGAATTTATCAAACCCATCGTAATTGTAGATAAAGAAGATGAACCCATCGCCAAAATTAAAAAAGATGATGTCGTCATTGCTTTCAATTTTAGGACTGACCGCTTGCGCGAAATGACTACTGTTTTGACGCAGCAAGATATGCCCGAAGAAAACATGCATACGATTCCGCTTTATTATGTGACCATGACGCGCTATGATGATAAATTTCAGGATGTAAAAATAATTTTTGATAAGGATGATTTAAAGATGACTTTAGGTGAGTACGTCAGCAAAAAAGGATTGACGCAATTACGCACTGCCGAAACCGAAAAATATGCGCATGTCACTTTCTTCTTTTCGGGTGGACGTGAAGCCCCGTTTGATGGAGAAATCCGCTCTTTAGTCCCTTCTCCAAAAGTGGAGACTTATGACCTACAACCCGAAATGAGTTGTGAAGAAGTAGCCACCAAAGCCATTGACATTATTAATAAACAAACCCCCGATTTGGTCGTTTTAAATTTTGCTAATGCGGACATGGTGGGGCATACTGGAGTTTTCGAAGCCGCCATGAAAGCTGCGCAATCTGTTGATAATCAACTAAATAAGCTTGTAACTGCCGCTATTAAAAAGGATTATCGCATCATCATTATTGCGGATCATGGAAACTCTGACTATATCATTAATGAAGATGGCTCCCCTAACACAGCACACTCGATGAGCCCTGTTCCTTGTATTGTCATTAATCCCGACACTAAAGATTACAAGGTAAAAAATGGAAAATTGGCGGATGTGGCTCCTACTTTATTGAAGCTAATGAAATTAGACAGCCCTAAGGAGATGACTGGAAATGTGCTTGTTTCTGAGTAAAATCTAAAATTAATGGAGAAAAATACAATCATCGGATATGGTGGCCATGCCTACATGGTATGTGATATCATGCTCCAAAATAATCAAGAAATTCTTGGTTATTTTGAGCAAGAAGAAAAAACTAAAAACCCGTTTAATTTAAAATACTTAGGTAAAGAAAATGACCATGGCGCCTTGAGTATTTTACTCAAAAACCGTTGGTTTGTGGCTTTTGACAATAATCACTTTCGCAAATTCATTACAGAGAAATTGTTAAATAAAAATATCGGCGCCCCTTTAACCATTATCCACCCCAACAGCTTACTTCCAAAGGATTTGCTTTTGGGGGATGGCTCGATGATTGGGCCTGGTGCCATTATTAATGTGCTTAGCACTTTGGGGCAATCCGTCATCATTAACACCCACGCAACCATTGGCTATGAATGCCAAATTAGTGACTACGCCCATATCGCTACGGGTGCCGTATTGGCCAATAATGTTAAAATCGGTGAACGTAGCTTCGTGGGCGCGAATGCGGTGATAAAGGAAGGAGTAATTATCGGAGATGAAGTGCGTATTGGGGCTGGCAGCGTTATTATTAGAGATGTTCCTAGTGGTTCTACGGTGGTGGGCAGCCCTGGGCGGATTGTTGGTTGAGACGCTTGCCCTGCGGGCTTCGCTGGTTGAGACGTTCGCTTCGCTCTCTGGTTGAGTCACTCGCTTTGCTCGCTGGTTGAGATGCTCGCTTTGCTCGCTGGTTGAAGCGTTCGCTTTGCTCGCTGGCTGATGTTTTGTAACCCCTTGACCTTTAACCCTTTATCTTTTATCCATACCCAAAGATTAAGCATGCATAAAGCCCATCTATCCCAATACCGTTGAGCTTAAGTACCGAAACTTAAATTTTTATGCTTCAATCAACTTTTTCTTGAGAGCGGTAAATTCATCTTCAGTGATGATACCTTGTTCTTTTAGCGCGGCTAAATCCTTTAATTGCTCTATCATGGTTTTTGCGGCAGTGTTTTGGTCCGTAATTGGAGCATCCGGCACTACTTGATTCTCTTCATCATCAAATTCAAAATTTTCGGCTTCAAAGAATCTTGCATCCGCATCAAAATCCAAATCATCTTTTTTCACACTTTTGACGACCGTCTTACCTTTTTCAAATTTCTCCTTATAAAATTTGCGCAAGCGATCAATATCAAAATCCAAAATAGTACCACCCGATTTAAAGTGATTTTTGAATACTTCTCCTAATGCATAAGTCGATGCCCCCGCAAAGCTGGATACCGCCATGCCTCCTATCCATGACCCTATGCCTGGTATTAATTTGACCAAACGCCCTGCCGTAACTCTCGCTAATGCAGTACTCGTCAAAGATGTCACGATGGCTTTACCCTGAACTTCCTGAAATTCAACGTCATAGACCTTGCACATCTGGCGTATCATATCCAACTGTAAGGCACTTACGGCAAATACATCTGCCATCAAAATAGGTATAAAACCTGCTCCCATCGACCAGATAATGTGATTACGAATGATAGAATCCGCATGTTTTTCTCTTTCTTTAATTACACTCATTGCTATTTTTTTTAATGATACCCAAAATTAACCCCTAAAATAGGATACGGTTCGGGATATTGGATGTTTACTTGTTTTTTTTCGATGAATGGGGATTTTGAACCTTAGATCGTCCCATAGCAGGGAGACGAACGGCCGTTCGTCTTTACATCCCGACCACCGCTACACCGTGGCACCCGTTGCACCGTTGCACCGTCCTGGTAGGGATACGAACGGCCGTTCGTCTCTACATCCCGACCACCGCTACACCGTGGTACCCGTGCACCGTTGCACCGTTACACCCGTTATACACCCGTTGCACCGCTAGATCGTCCCATGGCAGGGAGACGAACGGCCGTTCGTCTTTACATCCCGCATCGCACAGTTTAACACAATTTTCAGAAATCTTAACATTTTAGAGCAATATTTAACGCTTTTGGCAACTCGCTTAACAGACAAACAACAAAACATTGGCTAATATTTACCATCTTTGAGTTATCAAAACAATTAACCTTTTTTCACCCCAAGCAAAATTGCTTTACAAACTTAAAACCAATGAAAAAACTGATACTTTACTCCATCGTCCTGAGCACCTTATTCGCCACCAGTTGTGCAAGCCCTAAAAGAGCCTACAAAAAAGGTAATATGGAACGTGCGGTCGAATTGGCCATCAAAAATTTGCGCAAGCGTAAAGTAAAAGATAAAGATGTCATCGTACTCGAAAAAGCCTTTGCTATTATTAATAACAATGATTACGATCGCTTGCAGGTACTCCTTTCGGAAAATGATGATAACAAATGGCCTAAAGTAAACGCCATCTCTAAAACGATCTATGAACGTCAACAAGAATTAAAGCCTTATCTCCCTTTGTATATCAAGTCGCAGCACAGAGACGCCAAATTTAAGATGTATCCCGTAAAGGAGTTGATGGTCAAGTCCAAAGAGAAAGCGGCTGCTCAATATTACAAAAATGGTTTGGCAGAATTGGCGAAAGCAAAAAAAGGAAATCGTCAGGCAGCTAGGATGGCTTATTCTGATTTTGACCACGCCAATCGCTACTTCAGCAACTATAAAGACACCAAAAATCTAATGAATCAAGCGCATCAATTGGGTACGGCTTATGCGGTGATTGGTATGACTAATGAGACAAATGCCTTGTTGCCGAGTCGTTTTAAAAATGCAGTTTTACGGATGTATCCTAGTGACTTGAACACTTTTTGGACAAAGTTTGACTTGAATCCTAAGTCTCGAAAATATGACTATAAAGTGATGATTCGCTTGACCAATGTACAGGCAAGTCCTGAAGAAGTCCGCAACAATCAATTTATCGAAGAAAAAGAGATAAAGGACGGCACCGAATATGTTTATGACGAAAAAGGCAATGTCGCCAAAGACAGCTTAGGCAATGACATCGTTCAAGATAGATACATCAATGTTCGCGCCGATGTTTTTTCGTCAGAACAACACAAAGCCACCACCTTAACGGCATTTGTCGATGTCAATAGCACAAAAACGGGCAAACGCTTGATGAGTCGCCAAGTGACAGCCGAGTCTGTTTTTAGTAACTTTTCAATGAGATACGAAGGAGATAAACGGGCATTGACGAAGGAAACTAGACGAAATCTAGGCAACCGCCCCGTGCGTTTCCCTACCAACGAACAGATGCTTATCCAAGCAGCCGATGCGCTTTCGCCAAAAATTAAAGATATGATTGCCAATAATATCGACGTCTTAGAAAACGAATAAATATGACACAAACATTTGGTAATCAAGTAATTAACTACACCAAAGCCTTTCTGCCCGATTGGGATTTACCGAAGGGCTTTGGGCTGTTATTCCCTTACGGGGAAAAGGCAACCATGGATGCAGTGACACAGTTTTACACCAAATTCTTTAGTGATCATAACCAACGGACTTTTTTGTTTGGTATCAATCCTGGTCGATTTGGTTCGGGTATTACTGGAGTTTCTTTTACGGATCCGTACTTTCTGGCAACTACCTGTGGCATCCCCAATAACTTTGAGAAAAAGAAGGAGCTGTCTTCTATTTTTATCAATGATGTGGTTATGGCCTACGGCGGCCCCAAGGCTTTTTATGAAAAATTCTATATCACCGCTACCAGCCATCTTGGCTTTTTGAAGGACGGTAAAAATATCAATTATTACGACGATAAAAAACTACAAGCAGCCGTCCTGCCCCACATCATTAAAAATATTGAGACCCAAATTCAATTTGGTGCCAACCAAAAAATAGCTTTCAGCATCGGCAAAGGAAAAAATTATAAATTCTTGGTTCAACTTAATAAAAAACATCAGTTTTTCGATGAAATCCAGCCGCTCCCCCACCCAAGATGGGTACTCCAATATCGACGTAAAACTAAATCTGTTTATGTGGAAGAGTATTTGGCGAAGTTGGTTTTTTGAGTTTTTTTGAGTTGGTGGTTCTTGGGGGCATGGGGCCTTGAAGTTCTTGGGTTCTTAAAAAATTGGGGGCTGGGGCTGACTCGTGATACTTTGCGACGGGCTAAAGCCCATCGTACTGCGACGGGCTGAAGCCCATGGTCGTAAAGGATAAGGCAACAGGCGACAAACACAAGCTGATGCCTATCTTACTGCGACGGGCTGAAGCCCATCGTACTTGGCGACGGGCTGATGCCCGTCGTACTAGAAGTGAGTTTTATGCGCCAAACTGTAAGCCCGATTCTCTGGCCCAAATCCTTTAAAAAAAGAAGCTACTCCTGGTAACTCCGAGCCTTCAAAATCAAAAATAGTGTCGGTCTCCGCATTCGCTTTTATCATTGAATCAATCAAGTAATGCCCCGAAAATGCTTTGCGCCCTGCTTCTGTTGTATGCCCAACCAAATATATTATTCGGTCCTGACCTTTGATGAAGTGTCTTAACCTTGGGAAAAAACCAAGGGCGCCAATTTCGCCATCCTTTAACCGTGCCACATGAATCGCATCAGACCCATAAAGCTCCACTAAATCCATTAATTCTCCCAAACCTACCGTTGTCGGTAAACTCGCCATTATTTTTGCGAAAGCATCTACAGAAAGAGTACCACTTCCCATATAATTCATTGATTGTGAAGCTTTTACATTGGATTTGTGTCCTTTTCGGTAAGCTTTTTGTATAGCTGTGTAGGGTTGATTAAGATACAATTCATAGTTGGTTCGTTGCCGAAAATTCCAGCCGTTTAATTTGGGGATTGGGTTGGCTGCATTCATTTGCATATTGACACGCACATAAAACTTAGAGAGCGCATTAAGCATTGCTTTAACGACCACTATATCCCGTTGAAAACGCCCAAAAGCCCCTAACTGCTGCGCATAAAAAGGATGATAAACTTGGGGTACTCCTAACAATTTACGGTTATAAGCAATGGGCATCACCATCTCATAATCTCCCAACACAACGGCTTTCCAATGTCGAGCCACAATATCCAAATGGGCCGAAAAAGCATAGGGCATGGGCCGAATGGCGGACGCTATACAAGCATCGTATTTTTCGGTATTGAGCTTGCTTCGGCTAATGAGTTGGATGTTCATTTGATGCGTATCACATTTAGACCATCGCGAATCGGAATGACTACGTTTTCGACTGTATCGTCAGCCAAAACCATTTTATTAAATTCGTCTATGGCTTGAGTCTGTCGGTCACTTGCCTTGATAGGCTCTACGACTTTCCCGCCCCAAAGTACATTGTCGGCTATAATAATTCCCCCTTTCTTCATTCTAGGCAAAAGCATTTTGTAATACAACGGATAATTTTCTTTATCGGCATCAATAAATGCTAAATCAAAATTTCCTTTTATGTCATTTATTTTTTCTTGAGCATCTCCTATGTGTAGTTCAATTTTTTGACTGACATTCGCCTTACGGAAATACTGAAGAATCATCGACTCCAACTCTTCATTAATTTCAATAGTGTGCAAAAAGCCATCATCTGGCAAGGCTTCCGCCATAGCAATCGCCGAATACCCCGTAAAAGTGCCTATTTCTATGGCTAATTTGGGTTCCTGCAATCTCACTAGCATCTGCAAAAGCGATATTTGTAACGCCCCCGAAAGCATCTGGGGCATCAGCCTAGTAACGTGGGTTTGTCGTTCGAGCTCTTGCAAAACAAGGTTTGGGGCTTGACTGTGGGCTTGACTGTATTCTTCTATTTTGGGGTTTACTATTTTCATATTTGTCGCTTTGCTCCGTTCAATTGGCTTCGCCGTTCATTTTGGCTTCGCCGTTCATTTTGGCTTCGCCGTTCATTTTGGCTTCGCCGTTCAATTGGCTTCGCCGTTCAATTGGCTTCGCCGTTCAATTGGCTTCGCCGTTCAATTGGCTTTGC
>CAMZKG010000243.1 GCA_947311105.1 uncultured Saprospiraceae bacterium | reverse complement strand
TCTTTTATGGCTTCAACGAATTCTTTTCCATTTTCAGTATTTTCTTTGATCTCCGTAAATACTATTCCGTCAGGTTTTAGAATTGTATTGGCATAAATATTCATCTTTTCAGATAAATATTTGTAGAAAATAAAACCCAAGATGTAATCTCGAAACTCGTCCGCATTCATTTTTCCTCTTAGCGTATTTGCTATATTCCACAGTTGTTGTTCGAGTTGTTTTTTTTGGTTTTCGCTCATTTATTCTACTATTTTCTGTTTAAGTGTCCATGTTTCATTCGGCAATGAGCAAATGTGCTATTCTATACTCAACCTATTCAATCACAAACATACCACTTTCTAACAATACATCCAAAAGACTAGAAATAATTTATTAGCAATCATTACCATTTTGCGCAAGCAAATCCCCCCAACCACCTGATTATCAACAACATACCCATTACCAAAACGCTAGTAAAAGTTTAGCCTGCGCTAAATCACGATTTTTTTGCAGGTTTTACAATTTTTAAGGTTTTTCCTTCCATTTAGGAGATAAAACGCCAAAAAAAGCTTTTTGCGCAAGCGAAGGAACCGTCAGTGCTGGGCAGATTTACAAATCATCCTTAGACTTTGGGCGTTTTTCTATTTCCCATTTGAAGCCTTTCAATTGATAGTCCTTTGGGTTGACGGATTGGATGGGCTGCATCTCCCCTTTTGGCGAGCTATAATAGCGGATTCGTTCGACTTGGTTATCACCAAAAAAGATGAGCATGGAGCTGGCTTCTACCTTGTTGATGCCGATATATCCTTTGCCTTCGTCTAGTGCATAATAGACGGATTTGGCATTGCCGTTGACACGGACTTTATCAATATTATTTTTCACAAAATAAGCATAGATTACCTTCCCCACAATCTGATTAAATAATACTAAGTCTTTCGAATTGATTAAAAACGCATTTTTTAACAAGTCGATTTGATGGAGTTTTTGATTACGCATTTCCATCCGAATGGTATCTGCCGTAAACTGGGTTGTATCCGCCCAAACTATCGGATCAATAAAAAACCTAAATGATGAATCCACCGACGTATAAGACAAAGAATCACAAACCGCCTGCATATCTGACTTGTACATTCTTACATTGCGATAGGCAGAAAGTGTCCGAATCGTATCGGCGTCTATTTGTTGCCCACCCATCGTATCTACGGTAACGGTATCCGTCTGAATAGTTCTTTGTACCAACAAAGTATCACATCGCATAAACAGGCTATCCCCGTCTAACACATTGATTAACAAGGGTCTGCCACCCCTTGCTAATAAATAATCATCTTTTTTTCGATAATTTGCCGTATCACAATATACCGTCAATTTTTGGGAAGTATCTTGCCATATCACATGCCCAAAAGCCTTCCCAATGCCAGTCGCTTTGTCATAGTCCAACACATCGGCTTCCAATAAATTAGGTGGGTCACTCACAAACGCTCTTCCAGAACTTTTAAAGCTTTTTGTTTTTGCATCGTACTCCAATAACTCTCCAGAAACCGTCTGCAAGGAGTCCCTAAACTCGGCATGACCTTTCAAAATCGTCATATCAGATTCATCCTGATAGATAATTTTATCCGCTTTTGCTTTTTTCGCTCCTTCTTCCATGTAGGCATTTCCCGAAAGGGTAATCTCCTTCAACGTGCCGTCATAGTGCATGGTATCCGCCCACGCTTTTTGGTCTCTTTTTTGATATTCGGCATTCTTCCGAAACTCTGCATCTTTGGTATTCAAGTCATAATATCCTTCTTCACAATAAATCAAACTCTCGCCTTGCTGAATCAAAGTCGGCGCCAAAAAACGAGCTAACTTGGTCTGTGTATTAAACGCCAAAGTGTCTGTCTGCAAATGCATCGAAGGGTTATCTATCGTCACACTATCTTTAAAATAAACGGTATTTTCTTTGACATAAAAATGTCCTATTTTGCTGTAAAGCTTGGATTCCTTCTCCTTCAAAATCGCGCCGTCCAAATAATAGGCTTTTTTACTCACTAGGTCATAATCCAACTGATGCGTATGCAACTCTTGCAATTTATGTTTTAGGATGACTTCCCCAAACAATCTCGCCTTGCGCATCTGACTGTCATACAGCAGAGAATCCCCGTAGATGGTCAAACTATCGCCTTGTTGGATGGATACATTTCCCACAATTTTAGCATCATTTTCCCAAAGATAAGCCGTATCACAAAATATAAAAACCGTATCTTGATGAAGAATCACATTGCCCGAGAGCTTCCGCAAATTTTCGTTAGCCCTATTGATAAACTCCGCCTGATCGGCACGATCGACATAGATATAACTTGGTGGCAAGGTATCTGTTTTTGATTCTGCTTGCGCAAAAACGGAAAAATGGATCACCGTAAAAAGAAATATCCAGAAATAGGAAAAATGGGATTTTGGGGTCATTATTTATCGTATTCGATGAGATCTTCGGTCTCGGAGTCATCAAAAATCATCTGATATGGGCGATCAATTACTGCTATAATTTGTGACATCCCCACACTCCTAGTAAATCGTGCCTGCTCTCTCCCCGTAAAGTAGATAACAATAGTCGGAGCGGCAAAAATCCGATTTTGACCGGCAATTTCGGCGTTATTCACGGTAGAAACGGTGTACATCTCCATTTTGGGGTAGTCTTTGGCTAACAGTTCATTGAGCTTGTCTTCCAACACGTCACAAGCCCCACACACATTATTGGAGAAATACATAATCACGGCATCTTTCTCCCGAATGGTCTGGTTGAATTGGTCTAAAGAAATTATCGTTTTATTCATTATCATCTTTTATGGTAAAATCAAAAAGCCATAGCTTCAAAAATTGAAACGGTTTTTTGTTCAAAATATTAGGTATAGTTGCCAATCACCTTTACACCAGCCATTTTTTCAAGTCCAGCAATGCTTCTCCAAAAGTATTGTGCCCAAGCAAGCATCTCAGGTATTTATCGTTACGGATGGGTTGATTTAGAGTTTGGTCGTCGAGCCAAAGTTGGGTCATTTTCTTAATCAACAGGACGTGTTCATTTTCGATGGCATCCATTTCAAGATTGAGTAAATCCCGAAACTCTGGGAAAGAGAATCCTTGGGGGACGTCCCAAGTTGGTACATTATCAATTAGTCCCAAACTAGGTTGGATGACGGGACACAATCGCACAAAACGGGGCGATTTGGCGGGCAAACTAGGGTCAATGATGGTATAAGAAGTGTAACTCGCCGCATCAGGCGGATCACTCAATATACTTCCCGTTATTTTCAACAAATCCCGTGTCAAAGAAGGCTTCTCAAACTGTATGACCAACTCTTCATAGGCAGATTGAAATACATCTTGCTTGGGAAGGTATTTGATGCCTGTCCCGATGGATAAGATGTGCATTTGCTCGCCTTTAATGCCATTACTCAAGGCTTCGATGACGCCCGCCAAAACTGGATTATTATAGCCGCCGATGGCTCCATCCCAAAAGTATCTTTCGACAATGCCCCTAGAAGTTTCAAAGTCTATTTTGGCGGGTTTGTCGAAGTAGTTGACGGGGGCGTTGCTTGCTGCATGGATGGCCTGAACGAAGGTCGCAGGATCCGGGTTTTTGGGTACATGTCTCTTCCGTCTATTGGTTAAATTGGCTGTTTTTGATGAGCTTTTCATGTTGGATCGAAAAAAACGCGCCCGATTACGGTAATAATCATAGGCGGTGACCATAAACTGGGTATTTCTATCACCAGGAATCAAGGCTGGGACTTGCGTCAAAGGGATTTTGCTCAACTCTGGCAACACTTTCATCAAACCTTGGTATTTTGCTTCCGCAGAATATTTGGGGCCGATGCCAAATAATCTCGTAATCCGCGTGATGAAAGATTTTTGGGTAAACCCAAGATTAGAGAAGATGCTTTTTCGGGTGGATTCATTCAAAAATAAATCTTCCAACTGACTTGGTTTATAATTTTCCGCAAGGCCTGCCGCTACAATGCTCCCCCCTGAGTTGGCTATCACCAAGTCAAATTTTGCCAATATCTCCCGACCAGGGATGTCCCCAAAGATGCGCCTTAGTGTCATGGCTTGCACCAAAGCCCACGAGCCACCACCATCTAATGAAAGTATTTTGTATTTATCCAATTTTTATTTGTTTGCACAAAACTACGGATTTTTTTCTCCCCAAATTTCATTTGGGGCAAAACAGGGGAACCCCTACGGGGTTTTTTGTTTTGGCTTAGTGCTTTTGTTTTTCTTGTGTCGTGATTCCCTCGCTAACATGCCATGCTACACCCACGTTCCCACGCCCAAATTTCATTTGGGGTGAAGCGGAGATGCCTACGTTTTTTTCTTCCCCCAAATTTCATTTGGGGCAAAACAGGGGAACCCCTACGGGGTTTTTTGTTTTGGCAGGGTGCTTTTGTTTTTCTTGCGTAGTGATTCCCTCGCTGACATGCCATGCTCCGCCATGCCACCCCTTAACCCTTAACCTTTAACCCTTAACCTTCCGTGATGGTGTACTCTACGCACACCTTTTTTAAGTTGGTATAGACTACATCAAGATTGATTTCCGCGGTAGAGATAGGCAAATTCAACTCTAATGGCAAGGTGTCAGCCGTCCCAATTTTAGCTCCTGTGCGGGCATCATAAGCGACAACCGAAAGAATCGGCACATCACTTTGAACGGCTACTAAAACATGCTGATTATCAGTAGATAAGCCATTGATACTCAAGCTGATATACTCTCCGAAATCAAGGTATTTCTCACTTTTAACAAAATGGTCATCTTTTTTTAGCGTAAGCTTATTTAGCGAACTGGATTTCGTTTCTTCGGTTTTCACCAAAAAAGTGGTCTGCCCTTTGACATTAAGTTTAGCGGAGTGGCTGGACACAATAGAATAGGACTTGGAAAATCGATTATTTAGCACAGATTTTTTCCGTTTAGGCACGCCCCAAAACCCTGTGTTCAGTGGCTTATAATCTTTCCATTCTGGGAAAAGGCTTTTCCAACCGAGTGCTTGCGATGCGTGGTACATTTCTGTACCATCATCTCCTTTTACGGAAGTCAAAAAGGATTCGGCTTCGACTTCCTTGAGTACTTGATCCATAGGCAGATCAAAGGAGATTTTTAGAATTTTTTTGGATGGATTATTTTTATTACGGAAAACCAACAATTTTGCTTTTTCCGAAAGGGAAATATGCTCCACCTCCTTTAAAGTCGATAATTTTTCTGTTAAGTTGATAGATTGCCAAAAAGAATCACCGTCAAACATTTCAGCACGATTGGATAGATTACGGTACTTGCAGTCAAACTCTGCATAGTCATTTACGCCATATTGACCGTCCTTCCAACGTTGCAAAATACTGACTAAATCATCCTTTCGGCAAAGACAAACGTAAGACTCTCCCTTAGCGGCTTCACTCTCGCTACCATAGTGCTCAGGGATGGTTTCAAAGGCTTCTTTTACCAACAAAACGTGGGTCTCATCGATAGGTAGTATTTCCTGATACACGTCATTGTGGACCGTTGTACCATACCGTATGCTGCTAGAACTCATACGCATAGCGGTAGGTTCACTTTTTTGGATGCCTGCAATAAAGTCGGAGTAATTGGATACCACAGGCACCTGATTACTCACAAAATAACCCGCAAAAAGAAACAGAAAGACTATTCTCATTTATCTTTTATTATAATGTTTGTTTGTTCTGGGAAGTATCATAACAGAAGGGATATGCACAAAGCACGCACAAATATACAGAGTAACCAAGAAAAAATCAACTTCTCTAGCGATTGTTCTGCTTAAAATCCATAAATTGCCGTCAAATAATACGATTCTGCCCTATGCACAAAAAAATAAACGTCGAACAAAGCAAGAATGATGACAGCTTGCGCCTAAAAATCTCCAAATTAAACCAACGTCTGGACAAAATCTACCTAGGTGGTGGCAAAATAAGACTGGAAAAACAAAGACAGCAAGGAAAGATGACAGCTAGAGAGCGCATTGAATATCTTTTGGATGACGGTCAACCGACCATTGAGATAGGTGCCTTTGCAGGCTACGAGATGTATGAAGAGTACGGTGGCTGTCCAGCTGGTGGTTCGGTAATCGTCATAGGCTATATTCAAGGTCTCCAATGTATCATCGTGGCGAATGATGCGACGGTCAAGGCGGGGGCATGGTTTCCCATTGCTGGAAAAAAGAATTTAAGGGCTCAAGAAATAGCGATGGAAAATAGGCTGCCCATCATCTATTTGGTAGATAGCGCCGGCGTATTTTTGCCGATGCAAGATGAGATATTTCCCGATAAGGAGCATTTTGGGCGCATCTTCCGAAATAATGCCGTGATGTCTAGCAAGGGCATCATCCAGATAGCCGCCATCATGGGTAGTTGTGTGGCAGGTGGTGCCTATCTTCCGATAATGTCCGACGAAGCGATAATTGTGGAAGGCACTGGTACTATTTTTTTGGCTGGCCCGTATCTGGTCAAGGCTGCCATCGGAGAAAATGCCGACAAGCAAGTCCTTGGTGGAGCCACTACGCACTCAGAAATTTCGGGAGTAACCGATTACAAAGTAAAAGATGATGCCGAAGCGCTAGACACTATCAAAGACATCATGAATAAAATTGGGGATGCCCCCAAAGCCGGCTTTAACAGAGAAGCCCCGACCCTACCCAAAAAAGATCCGAAGGAATTATATAAGATTTTTCCAGAGAATCCCGCCAAACCTTACGATACGCTAGAGCTCATCAAATGTATTGTCGATGACTCCAAAATCACTCAATACAAAAAGGATTATGGCAAGACCATCATCTGTGGATATGCGCGTATAGACGGCTGGGCGGTTGGGATTGTTGCCAATAATCGTCTTGTCGTCAAAAATGGTAAAGGTGAGATGCAGTTTGGTGGTGTAATCTACTCAGACTCAGCGGATAAGGCGACTAGATTTATACTAAATTGTAACCAAAAGAAAATCCCTTTAGTCTTTTTGCATGATGTCTCTGGCTTTATGGTTGGTAGCCGCTCTGAACACGGCGGCATCATCAAAGACGGTGCAAAAATGGTCAATGCGGTGGCTAATTCTACAGTCCCTAAAGTCTCCATTGTCATGGGCAATTCCTATGGTGCTGGCAACTATGCGATGTGCGGCAAGGCGTATGACCCTAGAATTATTGTGGGATGGCCTACAGCTAAGATTGCGGTTATGGGTGGTGCGCAAGCCGCCAAGGTGCTCCAGCAGATTCAGATTTCGTCCATGAAGAAAAAAGGCACAGAGCCGACCGAGAAGGAAGCCAATGACCTTTACGAAAAGATCAAGTCCCGATATGACCACCAAACCACACCGTACTATGCTGCTTCTCGGCTATGGATTGATGCAATTATTGACCCCGTCGATACGCGAAAAGTAATTTCAATGACCATCGAAGCAGCTAATAACGCACCTATTGAGCGGTTTAATCCTGGGGTGATACAGACTTAGTTTATTTTGGTCTTTGGTGCGGGCTTCGCCCTTTTAGTCTTTGGTGCGCTCCTTCGTCGCTTTTAGTGCGCTCCCCTTTCTTTCAATGAACGCCGAAGGCATTTGAACGTCCGAAGGACAAAATGAACGCCAAAGGCAACTGAACGCCGAAGGCATTTGAACGCCGAAGGCAAAATGATCGCCGAAGGACAAAATT
>CAMZKG010000242.1 GCA_947311105.1 uncultured Saprospiraceae bacterium | reverse complement strand
TGGTTGAGCGCTTGTCCTTCGGACTTCGCTGGTTGAGACGCTTCGCTGGTTGAGACGCTTCGCTGGTTGAGCGCTTGTCCTTCGGACTTCGCTGGTTGAGTGCTTGCCCTACGGACTTCGCTGGTTGATGAAATTGAACTGCACATTTTCTGGTTGATCTTTTCTAGGAAGTACTTTTTTACCACCGAATTAAAGCCGTGCCCCAAGTAAATCCACTACCAAAAGCGGTCAAACAAACTAAGTCACCGTCATTTACTTTACCAGCTTCCCAAGCTTCTGCAAGAGCAATAGGGATAGAAGCGGCGGTCGTATTGCCATAGCGTTGGATGTTGTTCCATACTTTTTCTGCGGGTAGTCCAAGTCGTTTGGCGACAAATTGACTAATTCGTAAGTTGGCTTGATGTGGAATAAATAAGTCAATGTCCTTGACTTCTAGTCCTTCGGCATCTAAAGATTCTTTAGTGACTTCGGGAAACTTCGTGACGGCCATCTTGAAGACATATTTGCCGTCCATGTAAGGATAAATCATGGAATTGGTCAACATGTGCTCATTGATAAAGGTATTGCCCCATCTAGCATCAGAGAAATTCCAGTCTGAAGGTGTTTCGAGCTTATCATTATGGTATCCAGCGTGCGAGCCGGGGACAGGCATGATTAGTTTTTCGGCATATCGTCCGTCTGCATGTAATTTGGTGTTTAGGATGCCTTTACCTTTTTCTTCGGTAGGTTGCAGTACTACGGCACCCGCACCATCCCCAAAAATCACGGCAATACCCCGTCCACGTGTCGTTAGGTCCAAAGCCATTGATTGGACTTCTGCACCGACTACAAGGATGTTTTTGTACATACCTGTTTCGATATACTGGGTCGCCATAGACAGCGCATAAATAAATCCTGTACATTGAGTTTTGACATCTACAGCGCCGATTTCGGTTTCGGCGATGCCTAGTTCTCTTTGCAGAATAACGCCTGCTCCAGGGAAGTAGTAGTCCGCACTTAAGGTAGCAAAAACAATAAAATCAAGGTCTTTGGGTTCTATGCCGGCTCTTTCGATGGCGATTCGTGAAGCTTTTGCCGCAAGGGTCGCAGTGGTATCTTCACCACGAGTGACCCAACGCCGTTCCTTGATACCAGTACGCTCTTGAATCCATTGGTCATTGGTATCCATGTATTTTGTTAAGTCGTCATTAGTGATGACATTCTCGGGGACGTGAAAACCTACTCCAGCAATTTTTGCCTTTTTCATAGTTTATATTTTGCGAAAGCAGCGAATCAGCAAGCTAACTATCTTATAATCAGATGGTTCGAAGCTTAGTTCAATGCTTTGTTATCTAAAAAGTCATGGTTGTGAAGTCCAATTTTAGGCATAATTGCGGATTGACCCCAAAACATGCCCAAATTCGGTATTTTAGCGGGAATAGCCAAAAAAGAAGGGAGTTAAATTTGATTTTTATTCATTTCGTTACAAATAAAGAAATAAACAGATAGCAGAGAAGCCCAATTGTAGAAATTGAGCTAGCAAAACTGGGGGCTAAGCGAAAATAAAAAGGCTAGGGGCGCACAGGGTGTACAATAAATACAGGTATTGTGTCAAACCCCTAAATAACATCCATCGCTTTTACAAGAAAAGTGAACAGAAAAGGAAGATCTGCCCAAAACCAGTTAGAAGCAAACATCAGTAGTAAAACAAGCGCAACAAAGGAGACCAAGAATAAAATCCAGTACATGCCTTTAGAAACCGTTTTTGTATTTTCCATTATAATGGTTTTAATTTTTGGCAAAGTTAAGGAAGATTATGTTGGAAATGCAAAAATATACTTATACATTTGTAAAAAAATCGAAATGAGTCTAATCAGTATTCTAGGGAATGCCCTAAAAATGAAGTGTCCACGGTGTCATGAAGGCGATTTGTACGAATCACCTACCTTGGGATTCAACAAAAAATCTTTTGAAATGCCCGAAAAATGCACTGTTTGTGGGCAGTCGTACATGCCTGAGCCTGGGTTTTATTATGGGGCGATGTTTTTATCTTATATAATGACAGGGTTTTTCTGTATTTTGTTTATGATTCTTGTGCATTGGGTGGCGGGGCTTTCCTTGACCAAGTCTTTTATGATCTTGTTGGTGATATTGGCGGCAGCCTTCCCTTTTATCTTTAGGATGTCAAGGTCTTTGTGGCTGAATATGATGGAAAAGTATGACCCGGACTGGAAAAAATAATATAAGTAGTAAATATCGTGAATATGGACTTTTTTCTTTTAGAAAAAAAGCTTAAGAAAGCTTGTCCGTACTTGCCATCTGGGAGAGTTCTTTTACAGAAAGTAGCCAATTTCTTACCCTCGTTCTTTAGCCCTTTTCTTTTTGCCAACAAATAAGCAAGCATAAAGCCAACCGTTGAAATAACTACTGAAACTTATACTTTTATAACTACGTTCTTATATATTATCTTTACGGATGGAAGTTTTTTCTTTAAGAAGTTAACTTGTAACTGTTTTTTTTTAGTTTATTGCCTGCGAATTTAATTGAATATGAGAATTTTTCGAATTTTGGTTCTACTACTCGTTGCTTTGCCTATTTCAAGTCTTCAAGCTCAAATAGCCCCGGAGCTTTTGGTGACTATCCATACTACCGCGACTACAGCAGAAATGAATGGAATCTCGCCATCAATCGGCGCTTTAATCTTTAATGATGAAGATGATAGGATCTATGTACATAATGGTACAATATGGGTGCCTGCCGGCTCAGCAGTAGCGACTCCAGGCTCGGTTTCTTTTGCTGGGAGTACAGGAGCGCCTGCCGAAGATAATGGAGTGTTTTTTTATGATGATGCCAATAATCGTTTAGGTATTGGGACGAACACACCTACCGAAACATTAGAGATTAATGGAGATATAAATGTTTCGGGTGGATATAAAGACTCAAATGGGAGCTTTGGTGTTGCAGGGCAAGTATTGACATCAACCGTAACAGGTACGGAATGGGGGAGTAGTACATTCTTGCCAACGCCTTACTTGTCAAATTTTCAAACCATACTAACTGGTGAGACGCGAACTTTGACTTTTACTGGTGTCAATTTTATACCAACAACGAGTATTACATTTCCGGGGTTTCTAGGTGCGGTAAATTCTGTCACTGTATTGTCGCCTGGGAGTATAGAAGTGAATGTGACAGCGGATAATACTGTCGCTAATTATGATGTAGTGCTTTCTAATGGCAGTACCAATAATACCGCTTGGCCTGGTAATGGCGTGGGTATGCTTAGAGTCGAAGCTCCAGATGGTAGTACACAACTTTTGGCGGGATTAACTTGTAAAGCGATTCTCGATGATGGAGTCGCCAGTGGCGATGGCGTTTATTGGATTAACCCTGATGGAGGTAGTACTGATAATGCTTTTCAAGTCTATTGCGATATGACGACGGATGGAGGTGGTTGGACTCAGCTGGCTTACACGCAGGACTTGACACATAAGCAGCAGTTTTCAGGAGGGGATGCAAGGCGGTGGCTTCCTGCAAACTTTTCGTTAAACCTGTCTGATACACAAATTAACGCAATTAGATCTCAGTCGACGGAAGGTAAGCAAACCTATCAAGGAACCTGTGATGGTGTGATACATTATAATTACTCTTCAAATAATTATGGATACTCCTTTGGCTTTCGTTTTCATAATGGTGACGAAACCAATTTTGGTTCTTCGACTTATACTGGCACGAATATTACCGTCACATCAGATGGGTGTAAAACAAACAATTCTAGTTCATCCGATACCGTCTTCAAAATTAACGACATCAGAGTCCCTGTGATTAATGTAAACTCCAGAGATAATGGAGATTCTGGCGAAAAATTTGGTTCCCCTTTGACAGCTAATCCCGCCTGGTTACGATAAACATCGTTGAAGCTGGTCCGTGCTTGTTATTTTGGGTTGTAATCCCTTGGCTTTTAATCCTTTACCTTTTGCCATTTCCCGAAAATCAAGCATGAAGTCAACCTATCCGTTTAACTAAGTACCGAAACTTGTGATGTTTTGCTATAACTTGAAATTATTTTTTGGCATAAGCTTTGCATTGACAATAATATTCCAAATATGCAGTGATTCTTACTGCGTCCTTTCCCCCCTTAGAGATTTACCCTTTGTAATAAACGCCCAAATTAATTAGATTGGCTATTTTGCCAGTTATGATTTAAATGTGTGAGCTATGATGAAGGTTGGAAAAAAAATGATGTTGTTGGTTGGGTTAGTTCTTGTAACTGTCTTTTCTTCTTTTGCAGAAGTAAAATCAATTATTGGAGAAGTAACGGCAGATGGTAATCAAATCCATTGGGCTGTAGAATCTATTAAAGATGTAAATTTCTTTATAGTTCAGCGTTCTAAAGATGGTATAAAGTTTTTTCCATTGGCCATGGTTGCTTCGGATAACGATAAAACAGATTATACGTTTACGGATGAAAAAGTGGGCAATGAAAGCTGGTTTTATCGGATAGTAGATGTTGATTATCAGGGAGTTGGGGAGCTTTCATCTGCTCTGTTTTTAGAATATGCTTATGGTGTGGCGGATGTAGAAAATGTAAAGCCACCGACTAATATTATCATCAATGATCATATTGCAGAAAAAATGAACTATTGGTTGAATGAGTTGGAGTTTCCTACCATCTCTAAGCTAGGAATGGTGGCAAACTACTCAGACGTTCCCACAGATGAAAATCTATGTGATGAAAAGTAAATAAAAAAGGCCGTGTTTGTTGAGATTTTTTAGCTCTCTTACGAATATCGACCGAACTATTGTGATATAAGATTGACAGAAAGCGGGTTCCGATTATATTCGGAGCCTGCTTTTTTATGGCGCAAAGTCCTATATTTTCCCTATCTTCGCCCCATGGGAAACGAAAAGAAAACACTCTATCTTTTAGACGCTTATGCGCTCATTTATCGGGCACATTTTGCTTTTATTAAGCGTCCATTAATCAACTCCAAAGGCAATAATGTCTCTGCCATATCTGGCTTTGTACGGGCTCTTTGGGACATCATCAAAAATGACCATCCGACCCATATCGGTGTCGCTTTTGACTTGAAGGGGCCGACTTTTCGGCATGATATGTTTCCTGAATATAAGGCCAATAGGGAAGCTCAGCCCGAAGACATTAGCTATGCCGTGCCGATTATTAAGGACATTCTAAAGGCGTTCAATATCCCCATTCTTGAAAAACAAGGTTTTGAAGCGGATGACATCATCGGTACCATTGCTCACAAAGCCGAAAAAGAAGGCTTTGATGTGTTTATGGTAACACCGGACAAGGACTTTGGGCAGTTAGTGACCGATAAAGTCACTTTGTTAAGGCCTGGAAGGCAAGGCAATGATGCCGAGTTGATGGGCCCCAAAGAAATCATCGAAAAGTGGAATATTAAGCGTGTCGATCAGGTCGTTGATATGTTAGGTTTGCAAGGGGATGCCGTGGATAATATTCCTGGCATAAAAGGAGTAGGGCCCAAAACTGCCGCCAAATTACTCGAAAAATATGATACCATTGAAGGCATTATTGAGCATGTGGATGAGCTAAAAGGCTCACTCAAAGAAAAAGTAGCAAGCCAAAAAGAGCAGGCTTTATTATCCAAAGTGCTTGCGCGAATAGATATAGAAGTGCCCTTAGACCTTGATGTTGATGCCTTGCATATTAATGAATTTGACCGTCCGCAGCTCGCCAAAATATTTAAAGATTTAGAGTTTAAGTCAATTGCAAAATCTATTTTAGGGGAGCAGAAAACAGTGCAAACTTCTTTGTTTGGTGAGCCAGTTACGATAGGTACGAGTTCCAGCGGAGAAGATGATTTCTCGCACAAGGAAGCCCAAAAATTAGAAAGCATTGATACGATTAAGCATGAATATCATTTGGTGCAAACCAAAAAGGATATAGATGAATTGGTTAAGTTGCTTGTGCAAAATAAAGAAATTTGTTTTGATACTGAGACCACTAATATTGACCCTAATTTAGCTCAATTAGTAGGAATGTCTTTTGCTGTAAAGCCGCATGAAGCATGGTATGTGCCCGTATCACATGATTCTGTAGAAGCAAAAAAAGTAGTTGAAAAATTTGCGCAAGTATTTGAAAATGAGCATATTATAAAAATTGGACAAAATCTAAAATATGATGCCATTGTCTTGCGAATTGCAGGCGTAGAAGTAAAAGGTCCTTGGTTTGATACTATGTTGGCACATTATTTATTAGAGCCGGAGTTGCGGCATAATATGGATTATCTTGCGGAAACATACCTAAATTATCAGACCATAAAAATAGAAGCGCTCATCGGCAAAAAAGGAAAACATCAAGGCAATATGCGTGATGTCACTCCCGAAAAAGTAAAAGATTATGCTGCCGAAGATGCGGATATTACTTTGCAGTTAGCTGCCCAGTTTAAGCCCCTTTTAGCGAAAGCGGAGTTAGATGTTTTATTTAATACTATTGAAAGCCCTTTGAGTAAAGTTTTGCGAGATGTCGAATTTGAAGGTGTGAATATAGATGCCGAGTTTTTGAATAATTATTCTAAAGTCCTTGCGGAAAAAATTAAAAATGTAGAGCAAAAAATATTTGCTGCCAATGATGGACGTCCTTTTAATTTGAATGCCCCACGTCAGGTTGGAACTTTCCTTTTTGAAACTTTAAAAATCCCTTACAAAAAAGCAAAAACAAAAACCGGGCAATACAAAACGGGGGAAGATATTCTTTCTGAATTAGCGAAAGAACACGAAATTGTCAAGGAAATCCTAATAAGTCGAAGACTAAATAAATTAAAGTCAACTTACGTAGATGCTTTGCCCAAATTAGTTAACCCTAGAACGGGGCGTGTGCATAGTTCTTTCAATCAGGCATTGACCGCCACTGGTCGACTGAGTTCTAACAACCCTAATCTCCAAAATATACCCATCAAGACGGAAGAAGGTCGGGAGATCCGAAAAGCGTTTGTACCGAGAGACAAAGATCATATTTTATTGGCGGCGGATTACTCGCAAATAGAGTTAAGATTGATTGCAGAAATCAGCAAAGAAGAAGCCATGCTGGATGCTTTTGCCAATGGGCAGGATATTCATCGTGCGACTGCAGCAGGTGTTTTTGATGTTCCTTACGATGAAGTGACGGCTGACCAAAGGCGAAAAGCTAAGACTGTAAATTTCTCCATCATCTACGGAGCAGGAGCGACCAATCTCTCTAAACAGTTGGGTATCAAGCGAAAAGAAGCGTCTGAGCTCATCAAAGCCTATTTTCAGCAGTACCCTAATCTCAAGTCCTACATGGATGAAATTGTAGATTTTGCCAGAGAGCATGGTTATGTCCAGACGCTCATTGGGCGCAAGCGAACCATCCGTGACATCGACTCCCGCAATGGTATGATGCGGTCCATGGCGGAGCGCATAGCCATCAATACGCCTGTACAGGGGACGGCAGCGGATCTCATTAAGATTGCCATGAATAATATCCATGCGGTCTTTGCAGAAAAAGGAATCCAATCCAAAATGATTATGCAAGTCCACGACGAGTTGGTTTTTGACGTACTCAAAGCGGAGCTGGATATCGTCCAACCCATCATCGAAGAAAAAATGAAGAACGCCATGCCAAATCTTAAAGTACCTATCTTGGTGAGTATGGATGTGGGAGAGAATTGGCTAGAAGCACACTAAAAAAACAGTAAAACGACAAACAAACGCTGAAGGCAAAATGAACGGCAAAGCCAATTGAACGGCGAAGACAAAATGAACGGCAAAGCCAATTGAACGGCGAAGCCAAAATGAACGGCAAAGCCAAAATGAACGGCAAAGCCAAAAAATGCAAAGCCCAAAAAAAGCTTGCGCAAAAAAATGAAATTATTTTAATAAATATGTATCTTGTCGGCGATTTGTTTTGGGGAGCAAGTTGCTTACTGAAAAGAAAGAAATAAAATGAATTTAGATACACAAAGCCTACAACCGATTATCAACTTCATCTGGACTGTTGCCGATGATGTATTAATCAATAAATATCTTGAAAATCAATATCAAGATGTGATTTTGCCCATGACTGTTTTAAGACGTTTGGATTTGGCTTTAGAAAAAACCAAAGACAAGGTCCAAAAAACACACGAACAATTTAAAGGCAAAATTGACAACCTTACTGGACTTTTAACCAGTCCAGAACACGGTTCGGGTCTGGAATTTTACAATACGTCTGCCTACACCATGAAAATGTTGTTAGACGACCCAAAAAATATAGACAGTAATTTTTTAGATTATCTAAACGGATTTTCAGAAAATGTACAAGACATTATTGCTAAATTTAAGTTCAGAAACCAATTAGAAACTTTTGAAAATACAGGAATTACCTTTGCGTTAATCGAAAAGTTTTGTAGTCCAAAAATAGAACTAAGCCCAGAAAAAATATCGCCAATGGCAATGGGTTATATGTTTGAAGATTTGATACGTAGGTTTAACGAAAAAACAAATGCAGCCGCAGGACGACACTTTACGCCAAGAGAAATTATTGAACTAATGACACATTTGGTGTATTTACCTGTAAAAGACAAAATAAAACAAGGCACCTATTTAGTGTATGACCCTTGTGTTGGTTCTGGTGCAATGCTTACTCAATCTAAAAAGTATGCAACAAACCAAGATGGCGAAATAAAATCTAAAGCAACTTTTCATTTATACGGACAAGAAAATACTGGCGAAATGTATGCCATCTGTAAATCTGATATGTTGCTAAAAGGAGAAGACCCAGAAAAAATAAAGTTTGGTTCTACATTGAGTGAATACGGTTTTGACCCAAACTTGAAATTCAATTTTATGTTGACCA
>CAMZKG010000241.1 GCA_947311105.1 uncultured Saprospiraceae bacterium | reverse complement strand
TCGCAAGTGATGATTTAATTTATCTACATCTTTATTCACACCAGCCCCAAGGCTCACCCGAAGTACAGGATATTTATCATCCCAGTCCCACTTATCATAGATATAAAGCCCCTTAAAAAGCTCTTTATTATTGCCTTCAAAAATCTCCTTTAGGGTATCCAAAAATAGGCTTTTGCCAAAGCGACGGGGACGGGAGAGAAAATAGTATCGCCCTTTGGTGATGATTTTGTATGCGATTTCTGTTTTGTCCACGTAGACAAAATCTTCCAAAATAATATCTCGAAATGTCTGTATTCCAATGGGCAATTTCTTCATTGTTGGCGCTATTTAGAGACAAAGATACGAAAAATTCAGCATCTTGGAAAATAACCCGATTGCTAGACAGCCGAACGGTCGTTCGGCTCTACGCCCCAGGCTCTAACACTAAGTAATAGAAACCAGAGTCCTATCGTAGCCGCTCAAGCACAAGATTCCAAAGTTTTTCCCATGGGATTACTTCAAGCTCTGCTGGAGTCCCCCGATAATACATGGGCTGCTCGAGAAGTCTTTGATAATACTTATCGGCAATAGAAATTTGATCTACTTCAAAATTCGCTTTACTCAACTGCTGAAGCAACCTGATAAAGTTAATAATCCTAAAGCTTTCGAGAGAATTCAGGCGGTTCGCAAAAACACGTAGCTGCTCAATCTTATCGGTAGCCAACTCATATTTTTTTTGCTCGACAAGAAAGAGCACCTGAACAATAATACTTTGGACCGTAAAAATTCTATATTTTAAGGGAAAAAGTACTGGATCGTTAAGGAATTTGCCTAATTTAAACTTAGACTTCCTAGTACTCTTTATCATTGTATTGGGGTCATTGCCTTCAATCCGAAAAAAGTACTGAAGATATAATTCAAAAAGATACCATTTATTTTTCGTCTCTGCATCCACCTTTTTGTACATCTTGTGCCCTACCGCTTTTTGATAAATACCGAATGCCTGATTAACATTATCTGTCTGAATGGCCAATAAGAAGTAATGCTCCATCAAGGCGAACCACGCATTAGAGCCTTGTACCATTTTTTTAAATGCAGTTTCTGCTACTTGTCTTCCTGCTTCAAAATCATTCAGATGCAAATAGGCACTTATTTTTTTGACATAAACCGTTTCTAGGTTAGCTGCTTGATAATAATTAGGGTTATTTTCGGCATAGTCTTCGACTTTTTCACAAGTAGAAATTACCGCAGCAAAATCACGAACCATGTGGTATCTATAGACCCATACCAGGTATTTGGTATAAACGAGCACTGGCGAGTCAAACATATCAGATAAACTTTCCAATGCCTGACAGTAGGTGCTAATTTTTTCTTCTAGAAGTTTTATTTTTGACAAAGGCTTTGTATAATGCATCGTCACCCGTTGAAAAAACTCTTCAGAACGAATTTCTGCATTCAGAATATCCTGATACTGCTTACCATATTGGTCATACAGCTCAAAATTCTTTTCATCTCCCGTTTCTGCGGAGTACTTGCGTAAAATCCTTGCACAATTGACGATGACATCTGCAAACTTATATTTCAGTCCCCTTTTTAGGATTTGCCTGGCCAAAAGCGCTGCTGTATCGTCAGCATTATTAGCCAATAATATTTTTACAAGTGTCCAGTCTTTGTTGCACGTAAAATAAGCACGGTCATAGCTAGACGCAGCAGGTCTATTGACATCTAAGAAAAATAGCGTATCCAACAACCTTTTTCGAAATCTTGACTTTAATTGTCTGTATCTATCGTCCGTGGGAGACGTATCGTATAGGAAAGTAGCGGCACCTTGATCGGTGGCAAACTTCCCAGACTGCAAAGCTTCATAAAATTCGTTAAATTTGCTTTTTTTTCGTTTTAGGGTTTGCTCATCGAAGATTTCGATTTTGCTCACACGTTTTTTCGTGACTATTTTTGATATTTCCAGTAAACTCTTCATGGCGCAAAGATACGGAATAAACAAAACCGATGTCACAGTTTTGGCATAAAAAATGCAAAAACATAGAAACTAAACAAATACAAACAAAAAAAAAAAACACAGAATAATGTTTGAACAAACGAATATTGATGGTCTTATTATATTTACGCCCAATATATATGGTGACAAAAGGGGCTATTTTTTTGAGTCGTATAATCGCAACTTTTTCCATGAAGCTGGCATCACCAATGACTTTGTACAAGACAACCAGTCAAAGTCTTCTTTTGGGGTGCTTCGGGGTCTTCACTACCAACTTCCGCCTTTTGCGCAAGCGAAGTTGGTACGCGTCACTCAAGGCAAAGTGCTTGATGTGGCCGTTGATATTAGAGAAAACTCTCCTACCTATGGACAATATCACAGCATTATCCTTTCGGAAGAAAATCAAAAACAATTTTTGATTCCTAGGGGTTTTGCTCATGGCTTTTTGGTACTTAGCGAAACTGCCGTGTTTCAATACAAATGTGATAATTTTTACTCGAAAGAGCATGATGCGGGAATTAGATTTGATGACCCTACCATCAACATAGGCTGGGGGCTAGAAGCCAGCCAATTATTAGTGTCCGATAAAGACACCAATCTTCCATATTTTGGTGACCACCTTAAGTTTACAAATAACATAAAAAAATAATAAAATGAAGAATATCCTTGTCACAGGCGGCAATGGTCAAGTTGGGATGGAACTCCAAAGCCTTCAAGCTCAATACCCAAACTTTACGTTTCGGTTTACAGATGCTAAAGACTTGGATATTACAGATGCCCCTGCCATTAACAAGTATTTTGACAGCTTTCGACCAGATTATATCTACAACTGTGCTGCATTTACAGCGGTTGACAAAGCAGAAGAAGCAATAGGTGTCGCTCTAAAGGTCAATACTATAGGTGCAGAAAATTTAGCGAAAGCTGCAAAAAAATATGGGAGCAAGTTGTTTCATATTTCGACGGACTATGTGTATGATTCATCTCAAAACACCCCGTACATCGAAGGAGATAATGCCCACCCTGGCGGAATCTATGCCATCACGAAGTATCTAGGCGACAAGGCTGCTTTAGACATCCTTCCTACGTCATTAATACTCCGAACTTCGTGGGTTTACTCTTCGTTTGGACACAATTTTGTCAAATCCATGCAAAAATTCGGTGTAGAGCGTGACCAACTCAACATTGTCTATGACCAAATAGGTACGCCAACGTATGCCCACGATTTGGCGAAAGCAATGCTTGACATCACCCAAAAACTAGAATTAAAAGAAATTGAGCCAAGTGTGGCCCAAGGTGTTTTTCATTATAGTAATGAAGGTGTGGCATCATGGTATGATTTTGCGATGGCCATCTTTGACCTAGAAGGCATACAGTGCGATGTGCGACCTATTTTGTCAAAAGAATACCCGACCCCTGCCAGGCGACCGCCTTTTAGCCTAATGGATAAAGGTAAATTCAAAGCGACCTTTGGACTCCCTATCCCCTACTGGCGCGAAAGTTTAGTCGCTTGCTTAAAGGAGTTAAAAAATAAATAAAAAAAATTGCTTAGATACTTGCTTAGCACTTTTAGATATATTACCTTTGCACTCTCCTAAATCAAAAAGGAGACCACAATCAAAAAAGTTTGGTGGAGTGGGTGAGTGGCTGAAACCACCGGTTTGCTAAATCGGCGTACTTGGAAACAGGTACCGCGAGTTCGAATCTCGCCTCCACCGCATTTTTTCTTTGATTGTTTTCGGGGTGTAGCGCAGTCCGGTTAGCGCACCTGCTTTGGGAGCAGGGGGTCCCAGGTTCGAATCCTGGTACCCCGACAAACTTTAAAGCCACGCATTTTGCGTGGCTTTTTTTTGTTTATACCTTTCTTTAGATTTTTGTTCAATTGTTCAGACGTGCAATTGTTCAATTGATTAGCCAGATGGAAATCTTGCTCGCATAATCTCTTTTTGCCTCCTGTTCTCCTTCGAAGCGGGAATGATGCGGAATAGTGAATTTTGCTTGATTCTTACCGATGGTTGTCGCTTCAATAAATCTCCATTACTTTCCCACTATTTAGGGATATTGTTGGGGTGAATATTGAGTCCACTCCAAAAAGTCAATGTCCTTTTTTATTTAGAGATTTCGCAAAATTCGAAACTAGTGGTTTCTTAAACCTTCGCTAGTTGAACAATTGCACGGTCGCACAACAAAAAAGGTTTAAGAAGCCCTAGTTTTACTCTACTTGCTTCGTATTTTTATCTTTCATGCTTTTGCTTGGCAAGGTTTCTCAAACCGCACAATTGAACCAAATAAAGTTTTGTTCCATTCCTTAGTTAGAGACTGCAACGGCTTTTCGGAGTAAGCTCAATATTGAATGCACAAAAGGCAATTGAACGCTAAAGGCATCTGAACAGGCGAAGCCTAATTTATAACCATCGTAACTGTTTAGGTGCTCCTATTTTTAGACAGAAAACAGGCATTTTTGTGTATGTTGAAGCTATTTTTTTTTGAAGCGTAGCGATAAAAAAATAGCAAAAACAAGCGCAAAAAGGGCATTTTGCGGCAAAAATCTGCCCTACCTAAATAGTTACTAAACATCATAAGTATGGTACGTACTCCAATAACTACTTCAGATTAGACTTAATTTGCTTAACCAACAAATCCACTTTGCTGCTCAGCTTATCATCAGTTTCTAGCAAATCATCCATCGTATTAATGGAATAAATCACCGTCGAATGGTCTCGACCACCAAAAATCTTACCGAGTTCTTTTAGAGACACATCAGTATATTGTTTGGCGAGATACATCGCGACCTGCCTACCGATAACAATATCTCGCTTACGGCTTTTGCTTTTTAACTGCTCAACAGCGATTTCAAAGGATTCGGAGACGATAGACAAGATAAAATCCACATTTACTTCATTGGCTGCCTTATTAATGTACTGGCTGACCACGGATTTTGCCAACTCCATGTCTATTTCCCTGTCCGTCAAAGCCATTTGGGCGGCTAAAGACACCACAATACCTTCCAACTCTCTGACATTACCATGAATATTATAACAGATATAATCCTTCACTTCATAAGGTATCTCCACATCGTTTTTCGCCATTTTGTCTTCAAAGATGGCCATTCTAGTCTCATAATCGGGCTCTTGCAAATCTGCCGTCAAACCCCACTTAAACCTAGAGATCAAACGATCTTCCAACCCATCCAAGTCCTTGGGCGGGCGGTCAGAAGTCATAATGACTTGCTTGTTATTCTGGTGCAATTGATTAAATATATGAAAGAAAATTTCTTGTGTTTTTTGCTTACGCTCCAAAAACTGAATATCATCCACAATCAACACATCCACCATCTGATAAAAATTCACAAAATCTTCCGCTGCATTATTCTTAATAGACTGGACCACCTGATTGGTAAACACATCGCTCGACACATATAATACGACAACATCTTCATGATTTTCCAAAATTGCATTACCTACGGCATGAGCCAAATGGGTTTTGCCCAGCCCAGAGTTTCCATAAATCACCAAAGGATTGAAGGCCGTTTTGCCTGGACTCTTAGCGACTGCATACGCAGCAGACCTAGCAAGCTTATTACAATCACCTTCGATAAAGTTATGAAACCTCAAAGAACGGTTAATTTGTGGGTCAATCTTAATGCGCTTAATACCAGGAATCACAAAAGGATTTTTTATCAACTTTTCCTTTTTGGGCTCCTTAGAATAACTAGGAATACTGGCCGCAGACCCACCAGCTCCAGCAGCCGCGTTGGAAGTAAAAGAATTAGAAGATGTAGGCTTGGGACGACTACCAGGCGTCAAGATTTGGTACTCCAACTTTCCATTCTCACCTAACTCACGCTTGATACTCGTTCTTAACAAACTCACATAGTGCTCTTCAATCCATTCATAGAAGAAGTTATTAGGTACTTGAATCGTCAAAGACGAATCCGTCAAATGTATTGGCTTAATTGGTGCAAACCAAGTTTTATATGCTTGAGAATCTACAAACTTCTTAATTGAGTGGAGACAGTTGTCCCAGACACTGATGTGCGATTTTTCCATTGTTCTTTTAGCGTTTCAATTCGGTGATCAAAAAATCTTGCGGTACTAAAAAGTTTGGCGATCTTTTAATAAAGTGGGACTACAAAGTTCGCAATTATTTCTGTAAGATAAAAATTCTTTCTAAAAAAATGAAACATTTATTTTTTACTAATGAATAGATATTTTAACGCACTCATTTTCAGGTGATTATACATTATTTTTTATTCACTTAGATACATCAACAAGCAATACAAAAAACTCCAGAAACAACCAAATTTTAGGCACAAAATTTTCACTTTCCACACCCTATGTGGAAAACAAAATTGCTCAAAATCCCCCTAACTCCCTGATAAGCACCTACAACCAACCCTGTCACGAAACGCCTTACTGTGGAAAAATATTTTTTCATTTTTTAGTTATGCACATTTTTATTTTTTCCACCCAATAATTTGTATTTCTTATTATTTTATTTTTTATAGATGTAGCTTCTAGTAAACCGATTGCTTGACACCCGAACGGCCGTTCGGCTCGACTTCCCACGATCTAGTTATCAGTAACCCGATTGCTAGACACCCGAACGGCCGTTCGGCTCGACTTCCCACGATCTCGTTTCTTGTTACGCGATTGCTAGATACCCGAACGGC
>CAMZKG010000240.1 GCA_947311105.1 uncultured Saprospiraceae bacterium | reverse complement strand
TTGGCTTCGCCGTTCATTTGCCTTCGGCGTTCAATTTGCCTTTGGCGTTGATTTGGCTTCGCCGTTCAATTTGCCTTCGGCGTTCAATTGCCTTTGGCGTTCAATTTGCCTTCGGCGTTCAATTGGCTTCGCCGTTCATTTGCCTTCGGCGTTCAATTTGCCTTTGGCGTTGATTTGGCTTCGCCGTTCAATTTGCCTTCGGCGTTCAATTGCCTTCGCCGTTCATTTGCCTTTGGCGTTCAATTGTCCTTGGGACGTTAAAAGACTCCGATCAGTTGGACGCTTGCACAATTGGACGCTTGAACCATTCTTCAGTAGAGCCATGAATTAAAAAAAATCGGGGACGAATTTTTGTTTCGCCCCCGATTTTTTGTCTTACTACTATTCAATAATCAAACGCTTCACTTGCCCATTGGCAAAGACAGAATAGGCACCCGTTGGTATTTCCGAAAGGAAAATTCGGGTGAATCTATCATGTTGATTATCAATGTCTTGCGCCAATACTACCTGCCCCAAATTATTAACTATCTGTAATCGTACAGCTTGATTCATCGGAAGTTCTACCATGATGAAATCATCTGCGGGGTTGGGATAGATATTAAATTTTGCACTCTGATTTGAGTTTTGCGGAAGCTGAATACCAGGTGCAGGATTGAGTACAATCAATGCTTCATCATCTTCATTGGGCGTCTGTGTTGTGTTGTTATTGGGCGAAGAATCTGAATCAATTTCATCACACGCCGTAACTTGGGCAAACATTGGAATAGCAGTAGCAACTTTTGTGAATCCCGTATATTCTAACGTCAATGATTCATTGGGCGCAATAGAAGGAATTTCCCAAAGTCCTGTCCAATCTTGATAGTCGGTATTACCTGGATCGTCATAACTTGTAAAACCTAAGATTGACCAATTATTATGATTGCTTTGGTCAAAATATTGGACATTGATATTATGAGCGGTCTGCATCCCTGTATTCTCAATAGTTAGGTAGGTGGTCACAAAATTCCATTGACCAGGGGTTATGGTGTTTGCTGATAAGGAAAGGCTCAAATCAACATCTCCATTTTGTCCGCCGCTCGAACATGGATTGGGTACGTTAAAACTAGCAGTCGCTTGGCAATTATCAATATTCGCATCGATAACGTTCACAGAGAGAGATTCATTTGGTGCAAACTGATTGATGTTAAAAGGCCCTAAAGTGGCGGTTTGGGTGGTACCCGTTGTGGTTGTACCATTAAACGATAATTCCCAGGCATTGCTTCCTGTAATCTGTACACTAAAATTGAATAAATCATCCAGCGCATTGTCGGAAGTTCCGTGGTCAAAGCATTGAACGTTAGTGACTTGTGCTTGAATTGTGCAGGTATTGGGGGGCGTATTTCCGCAGTCAAATTCAATGATGTATTTGCGCTCAGCCCAAATATTGTCCAAAGTCCAAGTACCATCCCAAGGAAACATACTGTAATAATCATTGTCATCGGCGTTAGCAGCACACCACGAGCAATCACTATAGTTGGTATAAGAAGGAAGCGTATTATTGACCCATTGAAAGGTGCCTTCATTGGCATTATCTGTTAATCCAATAAAAGCGATTTCTGTGATTTGATTTTTAATAAAATCATTTTCTGTTGGGTCATTGATTATCACTAATTGTCCCCCTAAGGCGATGGCATGTGCTTTGGCATCTTGCCAGTTTTGCAGGTCATTGCTGACAAAATAATTATGGTCTTGGTGCGTCCCCAAAAAAGTAAATCCATCTAAACTCGTAGGACATCCGTCGGTAGGTGTCGTTGTGGTGTCTATCGTCGTAAATGTTGAATAAGCGCAGCCATCATTGTCTCCCGCATCATTGTAAGGAGTGATTTTTACATAAAAAGTAGAATTGTGCGGAAACGGAAACAACTGATAACCAGTGACATCGCCTACGTCCAAATGATCCAAAATGTCGTGTCCGTCTGGAGTGGTACTAACTGTAAGCTTGTAACCCAAAGCATCCGTAGCATTCGTCCACGAAAAGGGCGTATTCATCGGCACGTCCGTTGCATTGTCCAGCGGGATAAGCATTTGGCTACAACCAGGAAGACTGGGCGCTTGTACGCCTTGGATGTTGATGGAATAATCTTCGATTTCACCATAAAGAATGGTATCACAAGGCTGTGCATACCCATATCTACTCATAACAATCCGCATCAGCGTTTGCCCTGTTTGCGCTGTATTTGGGATGGTGATATTACCAAAAATTTGATTTTCATAAGTGCCGTTGGCGGGTTTGGGTACCATTTGCTGAAAAGCAATCTCAGATGGCTCAAATACTTCATTTTGATTGTAGTCTATCCAAACGCGCCAGTATTCATCGTGCGTGTAGTAGCCAAATCCTGTCGTTAAACCAATGGGATAGGTCATGCCTTGCTCCACGTTTGCGGTGTGAAAAGAAAAATCTGAATAAGATTTACGGAAGGATGTGTTGTCTATTTCTTGAAATTCTACGTGATTTATCCACTCTGCCCACGGCGATTGACTACTCGGTATGCAATAATTTTTGGTATCTACCCCTTGAAAATTGGAGCAATGTGCTGGCGGATCAATAAAAGTACTTACTTCGCAGCCATGATCAACTGCATCATGAAAGAAGGCCGTAAAATCATTTTCATGAATCACATACGGTCCAAAATCAATGGGTTGGTTATAGGCACCTGTTATTGTTTGACCTTTGATATTGGCCACCCAATTGCCGCTAGCATTTAGACTATTGACGGTCATAGAAATCTTGAATTCATCATCCCAACCGTAAATGGGCGTCCCCTTGTCATCACAATAAGATTCATGTTGAGTGACATAAAGGATGCAATCATCTTGCCCACCAGAGCCAACAATGGTCACGGAGTAATCTTCTACTTCTCCATTTTCAATATCCGTACAAGGCCCGATAGGGTAGTCATCTAAACTAAACATCACGCGCATTCTTGTTTTTCCCGCAAGGGCAGAAGTAGGAATATGAAAAGATGTATAGAGCGTCCCATTTTGAGCAGTTGTTTTTCCTTGAAAAGCAATTTCATTTTCAGATAAAGTGCCGTCTTGATTATAATCAATCCAAGCACGGAAAAATCCATTGCGATTGACACTCTGTTGTGCGGTTAGTTTTACTGCTGTTTCTTGAGCGCGGTCAATAGTAAAATTAAAATCAGTAAAGTCATTAAATACTCGCTTGCCCGAATATTTGGTTAAATATTTTAGACGAACAGATTTTATCCATGCATAAGTGACATTGCCCTTTGGTTGGCAATATTTAAAAATCATATTTAGCGGAAGTGCTGCCGAATTGGGCTGGTTGTTATTGTCCGTGGCGCTGCCTTGCGGCAAATTAACAACAATGGGACCATTGGTAATCGGCGTTGCTTTCACCGTGTAGGTAGTTCCGTTGCCGGAAAAGTTAGAAAGAGTCGCATTCGTAATATTAAAATCATCAATAGTCATTCCTGTAACGCTTTCGCTAAAAGTAGCCGTAATCGTAAAAGGTTCAGTAACAATGAGTTGTGGGGTTGAAAGTGTTACTTCAGGCGGCAAGTCTCCTTTGGTTTGTTCTACAAAGAAGGAAGGGCTGCCGGTAAGGGGAATGTTCGTTGGAGCTACAGAAAAGGATTGGAAAGTACTAGAAAAGTGCCAGTCATATCTGGTTAATTGTCCCATTTTTAAGCTCGCAGGGAAATAATAATTTTGGGCAGCGTCTTCTGAATTATCCACTAAGGTTTTTGCCCAAAGTACATATAAGTAGGTTCCGTTTTGCTTTTTGAAAGCATAGCCTTTTACGCCTTGCGGCAAATTTAAGGCAGCCGTTCTAGATGGGTCATAAGTTGTTTCAGTGATAAAATCGGCAGTGGTTTTGTAACCAATTGCTGAAGGATGACGAACTTGATCTTGGGGAGATGAATTCGTGAATTTTTTATAAAATCCCATCGCCTGAAACTCATTGGTAATATTATTTTCATACTCCAAATCGTCAATAGAATAAACATGCATTTGTAATACATCATTTACTTTATTGGTGATAGCTGCCTTCATCAGGAAGTTAGTTTGTCCTTCGACAGATGCTAGGGATTCGTTGGTAAATTTAATTCTAGGGACATTAGTTTCGGTGATGGTTCTTAATTTTTTGGGATATTGCTCTCCGTTATAGCCGTAGTTATTCAATACATTTTCATAAATGCCAAAGCGCTCATCAATGACTTGTCGAGCGGCTTCATCGGAGTTGCGCATATAAGCCCAATTTTGGGTATTGTTATCCCAGTGTCTAAGACTGCCATCAATACTAGGATAGGAATGAATCCCCAAAACATCAAAATAAGCCCCTCCTTTGTGTGGAAACTCAGACGTTACTGATCCATCAACTGGATTGTCCGTATTTCTCAATAAAACATCCAAAAAAGATGGAAAACCAAGCCCTGCTACGACCACGTAGTCGTCCGGAGAGACATATTTGATGACTTCGTAAGCGATACGAAGGGTTCGCAAGTAGTGGAATACAGGAGCACGGAGTTTATAATCACAAGGGTCGGGGTTGTTCTCCCAATAATTGCCTGGGTAGCCTGGTGGGCGCCAGCCTTTATCCGTGTAGGTGAATCCTGGTTCGTTCCAGATTTCCCAAAACTTGACATAATTATCATACTTAGTCACAATGCGGTACATATAGAGCGCAAAGGGATTGTTATCATTGACTGGAGTGCCATTTTCACCATTGTCCCAGATGGGCTCATATAAGTCTTTAAACATGGTGCTTTCGTGTCCCGGGCAGTATTCTGTATGATCTCTTAGTGCATCAGAAGGCTCGCCAACAAAGGCGGTAAGATCATTTAGTCCAAGACTAAAGTAATACTCGAAGGGTTCTAGCTCAATTTCATCTCCAAATTGCTCCAAGACATAAGAAGCTAAGGAAGGGCGCAAAGCACGTGCCCCAACTCCAGGAATACCTTTTGCAGGGTTGCCAGCTAATAGATCCGCTGCTGTCTGATTAGTCCAACCAAGCGGTAGATAACCCATGTTGCTGCCAGGTCGAAAATGACCAGAATAGGGTTTGATGCCATCATTTGCAGTGAAATTCACTTGCGTAAAACCCAAAAATGACCATGTGATTAGCCATAGAAATAGCGATACTCGTAAGAGTGTAGTGTTAAAGTGTTGCATGGGAGTGTTATTTTACGAACAATAAAAAAAGTAATCCATTGATTCTCAAGGGTATATATTATTGTTTGGGACAATAATGCGACCTATAAGAATCATGAATGATAAAAAACTAAGGGGTTATGAATCGTAATCGGTATAAAAACTGGGGAAGTTTCTCGTAGGGATGTCCCAAAGTAGTGATAATTACATTGGCACTACGGATATATATTCGAATACCCTACGATATTGTATGAAATTACCACATTTGTAGTAGATTGTGTGTTTGGTAAATACAGATGGGTTGAATGTTTAAGCTGATTTATTTCGACCTTGAACATGGACTTTGGTCACTCCAAACAAAAAAAGCCCTGTCAAGGAACAAACTCGACAGGGACAAAACAAAAAACAAACACTATGAACAAACTTCTTTACGCTTTTCCGTAAGGGAAAAGGCATCATTTTTCTTGGGAAATGGGTTTATAAAAGGAGAAAAAGAGATGAGTAATAAAAAAAGGGAAAAAATCCCCCAGCATTTATTCTGGGGGACAAAACAAAAACTATGAACAAACACTCACCCTCAATTTAGGGAAGACAACTTCGGCGTTTTTGATTCGCTCGTTAGGTCGCTGTCTTCGGTATAGATAAATGCAAGTACCTTGCCAAACTGGTGGTTTTGCTTGAAAAAAATATTTTTTTGGATTAATTGTGCAAATGGAAGGAATTAGGCGACAACCGTGTCCAAGGTGTGGATTATGCCTATAATTTGCAAGGATGGATGAAGGTAGTGAATCGCAACTATCTCAGCTCTTCTAAAGAAATAGGAGCTGATGGCTTCATCCCTAATGCTGGCGATCCGCTCAATCCGAATAGATATGTGGCTAGAGATGCCTTCGGCTTTGCGCTAAACTATTTTGATGGTGACTATCAACCAATTAAGCAGGGCGTTGAGCCTGAAATTGATTATCTAGGGTCGGGCTTTGGGACTTCTTCGCCTAGTTTGTTTAACGGTAACATCAGGAATATGTCTGTCCAAATTCGCGGAATCGGCGGCAATAAACCAAATGGTTATTCTTACCACTACGACCAATTACACCGTATCAAAAGCATGGAGACTTGGAATAATGTCACCAATAGCGGTTGGTCACCTAATGGCAGCCCCTTGTCAACTTATGGCATGAGTGCTAATTATGACCCCAATGGCAATATTCTCAGCTTGCTCCGAAGGGGGGACAACTCTACCAACCCGATTATGGATAATTTGTCCTATACCTATCAATCAGGCACTAATCTCTTGACATCTGTGGCGGAGTCTGTTCCAGATGGTACCTACGAGCATGATTTAGACGGATTGACCACCTACCAATACGATGCCATCGGCAATTTAATACAATCCACAGAGTCAGGCTCTACCAATAATATAGCATGGACACCTTACGGAAAAGTAGAATCTGTCCAAAATACGGGGCAGTCGCAATTCACCTATTTTGACTATGACGCTGCTCAAAATCGTGTAAGAAAGGCCATATCTACCACCGCAGGAGATACAACATCGACCTACTATATCCGAGACGCGCAAGGCAATACCATGGCGGTTTATCGTCGTCATCAAGTGGGTAGTGCAGACAGTTTGGCTTGGCAAGAGCAATATTTATACGGTTCATCAAGGCTAGGACAGGTAAAAACAGACGTATTATTGAGTGGTATCCCCGACACCATCTCCATATACAACCACCTAAGTGAACTAAAAACAGGAAATAAACGTTATGAATTAACGAACCATCTAGGAAACATCCTAGCCGTGATATCCGACAGAAAAATACCTAAATTCGATAACGTGAATAGCACATTTGCCGATTATTATGACCCTGTGGTCTTATCTGCGACTGATTATTACCCTTTCGGAATGGAGATGCCTGGTCGGACTATGGCTAGCAATGGCTATCGGTATGGTTTTAACGGCAAGGAGAAGGACACCGATGGCGAGTGGGGTACGCAGACGCATCTGAACTTTGGCGCACGAATCTATAATCCTAGTATTGCTAGATGGTTCAGTAGCGATCCTATGAGTGAAAAATATCCAGATCTTTCCCCTTATCAATTTGTTGCCAATACTCCAATCCAAGCAAAGGAATTAGATGGAAGAGACTTTATTATTCTTGGTAGTCCAGAGTACAGAAGAAAAGTAACAAGTATAATTAGAGATTTGTATAACCAATCACCAAGTGCTGCAAATGCTATTCTCGATATTGCGTCAAGTGATAAAGTGTTTTTGATTGTGCAGAATGTGAAAATTTCGGATGTGCTTGGAAACTACTATAATGGGAGAAATAGTAGTAAAGCTGAAGGATATATGGTTTTTTCATTACAGGTAGCAAATACCACAACTCTCGGTCCTGAAGATGGGGCTGATGGCAAATCCTTAGAAACAAACCCAATGGTAATTTTTGCCCATGAGCTTGGCCATATGCATGATGATTTTTCAGGCACAACATCACCTGGTTTAATGTTGGAAGATAGGGATGAAATATTTACTGATGCTGATGGGAATAAACAGTATAAAAAGATAGCTGCGAGTGAAGTTTCAGCTGTTAAATTTGAAAACAAGGTAAGAGCAGATATTGGTATAAGTTTAAGAACACACTATGATGGATTTTATGTTTTTGGGAAAAAAGCTGTTGAAATGGATAAGTATTTTTCTGCTAAGTTGATTCCAGAAGCGTACGACTTTTCAAAACATAATGTAAATAATTCTACTAGGGCTTTCCTAAACAAAATTAATAATAATGGCTGGTGGGATCAGAAATTTAAAACCAATGCTGAAAATAGGGGGCATACTAGATTTGGGTTTAGCTCGAGTGAAGTTCCAAATGCTAAACGTGACGAACAGATGACAAGGATTACTACAAATGAATAAAATGTTGAAATATCTTTTTAATATACTGGTGCTATTATTTTTTTTAAGTTTCACTATGTGCAATGAGTCTCATAGTGAAAAAAAGAACATGATTACGGCACCTGAATTGAAACAAAAGATTCTACAATTTGTAAGTGATGAGTGTGATTCAAGATCATTTATTGACGTATTTATTCAAATTTTAGAAAGAAGGGAGATTCTGAAGCAAGTTGCTGCGCAAATAAATGGTCCTTTATCTGATAAGGAAATCAAAAAAATTTTGATTGCAAGCAGCTTGTTTAATAATAGAGAAATAAGAGTTCTCATTATTGACGAGGAATTAAATGGATATAGTTTTCGTAGTCAGGATAGTATTTGTAGTAAGCTGTATTATAAATATAGAATTGATGTCGACCCAAATTTTACAGATCCTTTTGGGTGTGAAATCGATAAAGATTGTCAAAGTGCAGTTGTTTCACTAATTATTAATAAAAATGGAGAACTTGAAGTGACCCATATAAAGTTTTATTTTCTAATGTAGGGTTTTAGATTCGCTTTTTTCAATTGAAATCTTGTTTTACATGCTGAAATAGGCTATACTTTGAAGTATGGAGCGCAAAAAATATTCATATTTTCGCAAGAAAAACTGACACTAAAAGTGGTGTGCGGCAGTTTGTTTTTGGATGTGAAAAGTGGCGCAGGCTGCTATCATTTTGGTTTTAACGGCAAGGAGAAGGACGCGGAAGGCGAGTGGGGTACCCAGACGCATTATGACTATGGATTTCGGATATATGAGCCTGGGATTGGTCGGTTTTTGTCGGTGGATCCTTTGATGAAGGAGTATCCGTTTTATACTCCTTATCAGTTTGCTGGGAATAATCCAATATGGGCAACAGATTTAGATGGACTAGAGGAGAAGATTGAAGTGATGAGAATGTGGCATAATTCTGAAGGTATTTTGCTTACAGAAACTAGTACTGTTTATAGAAATGTTAATGAAGGAGCACAAGTTGTGAATGGGATTAGTTTTGCAGATTATGCCAGTACAGCTAGGTATGGTACAACAGGTAACCTTAAAGTTGTAGAATCTCTTAACTCCAAAACAATGGGCAACAAAACAGAAACGATATTGTACGATAATTTACTTGATAAGCTCGCTTACTTCGGGCGAAACTTTGATGATGGGCAAGGAGAAGGAATTGTATGGACTTCTAGTACGCAGTATCCAGGAGGAGTACCAGAAACACGGAAGGCTGGTACTATTTCGGGTTATGAAAGTATAGATGATATGATTATCCCCGCAGGTGGTGGGGCAGGCGGTGGTGTTTCTGGATCAAGGTTATTTGAAATTAAATATCTTAATCCAGATTTAGTGAGTGAAATAACACATTCGCTAGATGTCGTGACTGACTTCATTACCGATATGAGCTATGTAAATAATGTGAAAAAAAGTGGAGTAGATGTGGCAATGGATTACTTGTCAAATGAATTTGATTCGCCCACGCCCGATAATACTACTCAAAATGCTGATGAACAGTGGAAGTTTGTGGGGTATGGAGACTCCACGGGACGGGTTGCTACTGGGCCAGAATGGTCTCCTGGGAATCTTGATGATACTGTCGAGTTTAATACGCTTATATTTAGCAATGGGCAACGAGATTCTACGGCTCCAGCAAAATGGAGAATTCAAACTTTCCCTAATCCTGAATATGGTGACCCTGATGGTAAAGTAAGTCCCATTAACCTTCCAGAATAACTTTGAGATGAAAGTAGTAATAGAGTTTTTTTTCTTGATTTTTTTGAGTTTCTTTTTTTTCTCCTGTGGCTCAGAGAAAAATTATCTAGATAATGTTTATTCTTCATCTAGTTTGGAAAGTGATTTAGAAAAACTTTATTTCACACCTTCTTTTTCAAAGAAAGATTACTATTTACTTAGGTACTGTTTTACAACGGATATAGGTCGAATGAACGTAGATGGTAAGACTTATTCTGAAATTTTGAAGGAAACAAAGCTAATTGTTAAAAATAAAAAAGCAAAAGAAGTAGATGTGGAAGGTTTGAAAATCGATGTTGTTAACCAATCTATAAAAGGGGTGTGGGGGAAGGAAAAACTGAATTTAAATATTATTGTGAAAAATAATACAGATAGTATTGAATATTTGGATCAGGTTAGGGTAGTTGTGAGTACTCCTACTTATACGCTCTTATGCATACTAATTTATGAGTTTGATGGATCTGTAGTTATGCCCAATCAATCGGTGTCATTTGCGAAAGCATATCAGCTGACTATGCTCAATGAGGATCTAATAAATATCGGTATTAGCCAAAAGAAATACGAAGATACAACTGAATTTTACAAACAGTTTCTTTTGGATGGGTATCCCCGACACCATCTCCATATTCAACCCCCAAAGTGAACTAAAAACAGGAAATAAACGTTATGAATTAACGAATCATCTAGGCAATGTCCTAGCCGTGATATCCGACAGAAAAATACCTAAATTCTATACCGTGAATAGCACTTTTGCCGATTATTATGACCCTGTGGTCTTATCCGCAAGCGATTATTATCCTTTCGGAATGGAGATGCCTGGTCGGACTATGGCTAGCAATGGCTATCGCTATGGTTTTAATGGCAAGGAGAAGGATACGGATGGCGAGTGGGGTACGCAGACGCATTATGACTATGGATTTCGGATATATGAGCCTGGGATTGGGAAGTTTTTGTCGGTGGATCCTTTGATGAAGG
>CAMZKG010000239.1 GCA_947311105.1 uncultured Saprospiraceae bacterium | reverse complement strand
ATTATCCTTTCGGAATGGAGATGCCTGGTCGGACTATGGCTAGCAATGGCTATCGCTATGGTTTTAACGGCAAGGAGAAGGACACGGAAGGCGAGTGGGGTACGCAGACTCATTATGACTATGGATTTCGGATATATGAGCCTGGGATTGGTCGGTTTTTGTCGGTGGATCCTTTGATGAAGGAGTATCCTGAGCTGACGCCTTATCAGTTTGCTAGTAATACGCCTGTTATGGCGATTGATTTGGATGGGCAGGAAGCAGCAATTTCAATATCATATGTTGGTAATTCTTCAAAGAATGCTTTTTTGCATAAAGGAGACTTTACATCTGCACAATGGAATGGGTTAACAAGTTATTTTGCCCTTTTAGCTAAAGATGCGGATACGAATAATATGACAAGGAAAATTGGAACTGGAGATTCAGGACATTTAAGGATAATTATCGATAATAGAGCCGAATCTAATGTGGAGAGTGACTTGATTTTTCATTTTGAAGATATTTCGGCCTATGATGGTGAACGATTCAAACCTGCTACAAAAGCAGAAAAAAAGGCAAAGGCAAAGATTTTAAAAAGAGCTTCTGCAAAGCAACTTCGAGAAGCAACAAGAGCAATTAGCACTGGGGCCGACGTTGTAGAGCTTGGAGCATTATTATCTATACCTATTTCTTCGGGTGCTTCTATACCAGTTGCTGTACCAGTTGCAAAAGTCGCTGGTTATGTCGGATTTGCTGCTGATGTTGCGTCTCTCCGTTTCAGTTATTCTCTTAGGGATGATGATGGTATGATTAAAGATGGACTTAATTTAGGGATTTCAGGTCTAAATAGTGCAGTAATAAATTCAGTTCAAAAATCTGTATTAAAAACAGCTACGAAAAAAGCTGTTAATACGTCGGAAGAAGAAATAGCGAAAAAAATTCTTAAGAGTGGTGCAGATGTAGGGAAGGATGCTGTTTTGGATAGTTACTCTAAAAAAGAAGCAGAATGATAAGTTGTAGTTTAAGTACTCAAATAATACTGCTGAAGTTGTTTTTTTATATCGTTGCAGTGAATTTTTTTTTTAAATTATAAAAAGAAAAAGAAACGGTTGAAACAAACTGGGATTTTCCTTGATATGACTTTTTTGCCAGAACTTGGTATGTCAATTGCTGCAATACTGTTCTTGATAGGTGATATATTTGGATTGCCTTTTTGGGTGGAGTTGTTAGCACCTTTAGCGGGTATAGGTGTAATATTACACTCACTATATCGATAGAATATAGTGCGTCCCAATACCGCTAAACACAAGCTCCAAAACTTGAGTAGAATTATCCCAATCCCCGATATGTTGCCAAATAAAACAAAGGCAAACCCAATTTTTACAGATTTTTTGACTAAAATTTGCCAAAAGAAATAAATTTTATACCTTTGTGCACATATTCAAGGGGTAGCTAGGTGATTTTTGTCATCGTTTAAGGCTAATCAATCCTACGAGTTAATTATCAGACAGTCTTTAAAAGATAACTAAACATATGAAATTTGGCTTCATTATCGACAATCGAAAATGCATCGGTTGTCACGCCTGTACCACCGCCTGTAAGGCAGAGCACATGGTACCCGTAGGCGTTAATCGGACATACGTAAAATATGTCGAAAAAGGAAAGTTTCCCGATACAAGGCGACTTTTTTCTGTTATGCGATGTAATCACTGTACCAATGCGCCTTGTGTGACGATTTGTCCCGTAGAAGCATTGTTTATACGGCAGGATGGTATCGTGGACTTCAACAACAAACGATGTATCGGCTGTAAGTCTTGTATGCAAGCGTGCCCGTATGATGCGTTGTACATTGACCCCAATACGAGCACGGCAGCAAAATGTAACTATTGCGCCCATCGGGTGGATGTAGGGCTCGAGCCCGCTTGTGTCAATGTGTGTCCCGAACACGCCATCATCTCTGGTGATATGCATAATCCAAATTCAGAAATCTCCCAGTTGCTAGCACGCCAGCAAGTGACTGTTAGAAAACCAGAGAAAGGGACGAAGCCCAATCTCTTCTATATTGATGGGGATCAAGCTTCGTTAGATCCTTTGGTGACACCCAAGTCGGTCAATACGCTTTGGAGTAATCAAGCAAGGGGCGTAGGACATTTTGCCAAAAAAACCGAAAAATTGGCGTTTACTGGCGAAGATGTGGTCTTTGCCGCAATGGCAGGAACCGCTGTGCCGACTGCTGATATTCAGCAAAATGGAGCTGACAAATCAATCGATGTCTTGATGAATGGCGCCACACGTAACTATGACCAACCAGACAAAGGGATTCTTTGGGGGTGGGAAGTATCTGGTTATGTGGTGACCAAAGCCATCTCGGCAGGAGTTATTTTGGTGATGTTGATGGCGTATTTTGGTGGTTTTGCAGAAGTGACGACCGCTAATACGTGGTGGGGTTACTTGGCTTCCTTATTCTTTTTGACAGCTACAGGAGCGTTGTTGGTCAAGGATTTGGATCAACCCACCCGCTTTTTGAATGTATTATTGAGACCACAATGGGGCTCTTGGTTGGTACGTGGGGGTTATTCTATTACGATATTTGGTGGACTCGTGAGTTTAGTGATGGCATCCAAGTTTTTTGATTGGGGACTAGAGACTTACGTAAGTGGATTGTTAGGTGTTTTTGCGATTATAGTAGCGATATATACGGCGTTTCTTTTTGCGCAAGCGAAGGGGCGAGATTTTTGGCAAAGTCCTTCGTTGGCATTCCACATGTTATTGCATAGTGTGATGGCAGGGGCGGCATTTTTTGCGATTATTTCTTTGTTTGTGGATGCAGGTGCTAATTGGTTGCCTTTCTTGCGAAATGTGATGGTTGGTACAATTGTTCTAAATTTATTTACTTTAATCATCGAGATGACGATTACGCATCCGACGGAAGCCGCCAAACAGACGGTTCACATGATTTTGAGTGGTCGTTACAAAAATAGCTTTTGGGGCGGAGTAGTATTGTTTGGTAATATCTTGCCTTTAGCGATGCTCCTTTTTGCGCAAGCAGTTAATCCAATCCTTGCGATAGTGGGTATTATTTTGCTGATAGGCAGTTACCTTACGGAAAAAATATGGGTGGAAGCACCACAACGCATGCCATTGACATAACAATCCGTCGCCGGCTGCGGTGACATTCCAAAAAAAAATAAAAAAAATGGGACATAAAAAACCATCATTTATAGAAAAATTAGCCGAAGGAATTGGGATAATCCCAAATCTTCACAAAGACGAAGACGATAATGTCGAACGTCTAACCGCTCCAGGAGAGCTGATCAAATTTCCGCCAGGAAAAAAATGGCTCGAATGGACAGAATATGAAGCCCAAGAGTGGCCTAAAAAAGTCAAAAAGACTTATTCTTTAGTGCCGACAACTTGTTTTAATTGCGAAAGCGCCTGTGGATTGACTGCTTATGTGGACACCGAGACTTTTGAAGTTAGAAAGTTGGAAGGTAACCCTTATCACCCAGGTTCACGGGGGCGTAATTGCGCCAAAGGCCCAGCTACCATCAACCAAATCACCGACCCAGATAGAATTTTATACCCACAAAAAAGAGTAGGCAAACGGGGTAGCGGAAAATGGGAAAGAGTCTCTTGGGACGAAGTGCTTGATGATCTTTCGGGAAAGATTAGAAAGGCGATAAAGGAACGTAGGAATAATGAAATAGCTTATCAAGTAGGACGCCCAGGTCACGAAGGTTTTATGGACTGGATTTTGAAAGGATGGGGCATAGACGGCCATAATAGCCACACGAATATTTGTTCGAGTGGGGCGCGCACAGGATACAATCTATGGCATGGATATAATCGTCCTTCGCCTGATCATACCAATGCAAAATTCATCTTGTTGATATCCGCGCACCTAGAAAGTGGGCACTATTTTAATCCACATGCGCAACGGATTATTGAAGCGAAGATGAAAGGCTGTAAGTTGGCGACGATGGATCCTAGATTGTCCAATACGGCGAGTATGTCTGATTATTGGATGCCGTCTTATCCTGGCACCGAAGCCGCAGTCTTGTTGGCGATGGCAAAAATTATATTGGAAGAAGGTTTGTACAACCGTGAATACATGGAGAATTGGACAAACTGGGAAGCGTATATGGAAAGCATTCATCCTAATTCGGAGCAGACTTTTGAGCATTTTATCCAGAAAGTCATTGAAGAATACGCCGAATTTACACCAGAATATGCCGAGAAAGAAAGTGGTGTCACTGCCGAAATGATTCGTGAAATAGCCGTTAAAATTGGTGAAGCGGGTACGCAGTTTGCTTGTCACAATTGGCGAAGTGCTGCCAGTGGTAATTTAGGTGGATGGGGCGTGGCACGTACCTTGCATTTTTTGAGTGTGATTACGGGTAGTGTCGGCACCAAAGGGGGAACTTCCCCTAATAGCTGGAATAAATGGAAGCCCAAAGTACCTTATACGCCACCACCAGAAAAATTCTGGAATGATTTGCATTTTCCAGATGAGTATCCGATGTCTATGTTTGAAATGAGTCAATTATTGCCCCATTTCTTAAAAGCGGGGCGTGGAAAACTGGACGTGTATTTTACTCGTGTATTTAATCCAATTTGGACTTATCCTGATGGATTTGTGTGGATGGAAGCTTTGACGGATGAGAGTTTGATTGGGACCCATATCGCATTGACTCCGACTTGGAGTGAGACTGCTTTTTATGCGGACTATGTGTTGCCGATGGGATTGGCGGCGGAGCGTCATGATTTGAATTCGTATGCCACACATGGTGGGGTTTGGATGGCTTTCAGGCAGCCCGTTGTCAGAGAAGCGATGAGACGTGCCGGCAAAGAAGTAGAATATACCTATGATGCCAATCCAGGCGAAGTATGGGAAGAAGATGAGTTTTGGATTGAGTTATCTTGGCGTATAGATCCAGATGGTAGCATGGGAATTCGGAAATATTTTGAATCCATGAAAAATCCTGGACAAAAAATAACCATTGACGAATGGCATCAGTATGTCTTCGAAAATGTCAAAGGACTACCGGAAGCAGCCAAAAAAGAAGGCTTGACCGAGCTGGATTATATGAAAAAATATGGTGCTTTTGAGATTGAAAAGTATTCCTATAAGAAAAATGAAAAGCTCCTTTCGGAAAAAGAACTAGAAGGGACGACCACCGATAAGCATGGGACTATTTTTAAAAATGGTAAGTCTATCGGGGTCATGATTGATGGTAAAGCCATGGTAGGGTTTCCAACACCTTCGCGCAAGCAGGAATTTTACTCTCAGACGATGGTCGATTGGCAATGGCCAGAATATGCGATTCCACGTTATTTGAAGAGTCATATCCATGAAGATGTGTTGGATAAAGAGAAGGGTGAATATGTTTTGGTACCGACTTTTAGATTACCAACGTTGATTCACTCCCGTTCGGGAAATGCCAAGTGGCTATACGAAATAGCCAATAGAAATCCTGTTTGGATGCACCCAAAAGAAGCTAATCGATTTGGGTTAAAAACGGGTGATTTGATTAAATTGAATACAGATATTGGTTATTTTGTGGACAAAGTATGGGTCACGGAAGGGATGAAACCTGGTGTCGTAGCGGTGTCTCACCACTTAGGTAGATGGCGCCGACCAGAAGATAAAGTCGGTAATCGTTGGGCAACCAATACCGTGAAAATTGATAACGACGGAAATGGTGGCTGGAAGATGCAAACTATTTCGGGCATTAGACCGTTTGAAAGTACGGATGCAGACTCTAAACGGATTTTTTGGTCAGACGGTGGTGTACACCAAAATATCACTCATGCCGTACACCCTGACCCCATTAGTGGAATGCATTGTTGGCACCAAAGGGTGCGCCTAGAAAATGTCGGGCCTAATGACAAATATGGAGATATTTATGTGGACACTAATAAGTCTATGGAGAATTTTTACGAATGGTTGAAGATGACCCGACCTGCTCCAGGACCTAATGGCGAAAGAAGACCACTTTGGTTTGCTAGACCATTTAGACCAGATGATCGTACCTATTATCGCAAAAACATGGACGAAATGGGCGGTATCAAGGAAGAACTCTTAAAAGAAGACGAAAAGTAAAAAATGGGTCTCCTTCCAAGTTTGGGGGGAGACCTTTTCAATTTTGTTTGAATTTTCAAATAGAAAAAACATGAAAATTTTATTTTTTTTTGTCCTCCTTTTTAGCGCAAGTGTGAGTGAAGCGCAAGTGCGTTTTTCTTTGGGGGCCGCTATAGGATCCGTTTTCGAATATACCAACACTGGTTCGCGGGAAGTAACGGCTGTGTCTTATGTCCCTTTGATGGATTCCATGGTAGAGAGACGATTCGGAAAAAAAATGATTACGCAAAGTTATACTTTTACTCCTAAGCTAGAATATTCTATTTTTGGGGGGATTGATTTTAGACTGAGCCAGCGCTTGGAAGTAAGTACCGGGCTTGGTTTTTCTCTCTTTTATTTTGGAATTGACCGCTCTTTTAACATTAAAGAATTGGAATCAATGGTATTAGATACCATTCCTTCAGCCAAGGTTTCAAATAGATTTTTTGATTCAAGTTGTGACTCCATCGTGTCAACGCAATCTGGGGGAGCATTAATCAATAGTGACTTAGGGTTGTTGGATTTACAGATTCCGATTTCCTTAAAATATGAATTATTTGATGGGTTTAAGGTAGATTTGGGGGCTCGACTAAGTACCCCAATTTATACTAGTCAAAATGGATTTAAGTACGAGAGCTCAAAAAGGGTAGAGGATGGCAAAATTATTTGTACTTCTTCGACACATGGATTTACAGACCACTCTGGAGATGGATTTAGGCAGATGCGATTATCTGTTATTGGTGGAATTCATTATAAGATACTAGAAAACTTAGAAGTAAATATCCTTGCGGCAAAAAGCATGCATAGTGTTTTTGTCAATCAGGGACAATATTATCAAGCAAGGGTTTTTAAGCCTGTGCAAATTCGATTGGGGGCGAGTCTGTTCTTTGGTGGGCTGCCTACAGAAAAAAAGTAACTGTTTAGGTGCTCCTAATTTTAGGCAAAAAATAGGTGCAAAAAGGGCATTTTATGGCAAAAATCTGCGAGTACCCAAATAGTTACAAAAAAATTAAAAGTTGAGCAAGACAAAAGTAATTTACAGATTTTTTCCTTTTTTAGAATGGCTACCGAAGACGACTAAGTCCACGTTAACGGCGGATTTGATAGCAGGGATTACAGGTACGATTATTTCCATTCCCCAATCGGTTGCTTTCGCAATGATAGCGGGTTTGCCACCTGTTTATGGATTCTATGCATCCATGATTGCTCCGCCGATAGCGGCATTGTTTGGCTCATCGAATCAGATGATTTCGGGGCCGACGACCGCGATTTCGATTATGTCCTTTGCGGCCATTAAGCACTTTGCCGATCCGTCTGCCCAATTGAATGAATTTATCATGTACTCCATTCTCATTGCATTTATGGTGGGCGTCATTCAGTTGTTGATGGGTATCGCCAAGATGGGTAAATTAGTGAATTTTGTGTCTCATTCGGTTGTCATAGGATTTACAGCGGGAGCAGGTATTTTGATTGCTTTTAAGCAGTTGAAGCATGTCTTTGGGATTCATGTTCCGCAAGGCACACCTTTGATAGGGATTGTACAGTATATCAGTTCGCATATTTCTGAAGCCAACTGGTACGTATTTGCGGTGGCGATGGGGACATTGGTTTCTGCGATATTGATAAAGATGGTCTTGCCCAAGTTTTATATGCTTTTGGCGATGATCATAGGTAGTTTGATTGCGGTTTTTATTGGTGCGGAAGCCCATGGGATAGAGACAGTCGGAGAGATAACCAAGGCGTTGCCACCTTTTGAAGTCCCCAATATTACGTGGGATAACTTGCGTAAATTAGCGCCTAGTGCTTTAGCCATTGCGATATTAGGACTAGTTGAAGCGGTTGCAATTGCTCGGGCGATTGCATTGCGTACGCGCCAAACGATTGATAGTAACCAAGAATTTATCGGACAAGGGCTAGCCAACTTAGTGGTTAGCTTTTTCAATGGATACGTCGGGTCTGGTTCATTTACTCGCTCTGGGGTCAACCAACAGGCTGGTGCCAAAAGTCCTTTAGCCGCTGTTTTTGCTGCTACTTTTTTGGTGATTGTGTTGGTATTTTTTAAGTCTTACGCTGCTTATTTGCCGAAGCCTGCGATGGGTGGCATTATCTTGTTAGTAGGATACAATCTAATAGACTTTCACCACATCAAGCAAGTAATAAAAAGTAGCAAACGGGAATTGATTGTTTTGGCGGTAACGGCTGTAGGTACGATGTTTATTCCGCGATTAGAATTTGCGATTTTGCTCGGCGTATTGACATCATTCATCTTTTATTTGGAGCGGACATCTAGCCCTAATATAGCGACGATGGCAGTAGGGGCATCTGGCAATTTTAAAAATATTATTCGGGATGATTCTTTGCAGGAATGTCCGCAGTTAAAGATCATACGGATAGATGGTTCTATCTATTATGGGTCGGTAGAAGCGGTGGCGGAGTTCTTTGCAGAATTGAATAATACGGATTACAAACATGTGCTAATCATTGCACGGGGAATTAATTTTATTGATTTGGCGGCAGCAGAATGGTTAAGCTATGAAGCCGAAAAATGGAAAGAGAAGGGCGGAGGGTTGTACTTCGCCAACTTGAAGCTAGTAGCCCAAGATGTCTTGCGAAACGGCGGCTTTTATGAAAAAATCGGTCCAGAGAATTTCTTTGAAGACAAACGGGTGGCTATTGCTAGTATTTATGCCAATTTGGATAAGGATATTTGCGCTAGCTGCGATGTAAAAGTGTTTCGAGAATGTGAGTGATCATCCTTTTAATTCTATTTACAGGACGCTAGAGCGTGGGATGTTGAGCCGAACGGCCGTTCGGGTGTCTAGCAATCGGTGCTGGTTAGTGGTTGCTGAACGCTAGTTTCTAGATGCTGGTTGCTGGTTGCAAGAGCGCGGGATGTCGAGCCGAACGGCCGTTCGTTACCCGTTAAACCGCTAAACCGTTGAACCCGTTACACCCGTTAAACCCGTTTAAACCGTTACACCCGTTTAAACCGCTAACCCGTCAGACTGCGCAAAAACCTACCAAAAACTAATTATTAAAAATACCTTTAATTTGAATATTATTCCGTATCTTGTGGTGTTAGTAAAAGGAAAATAAAGTTATGGATTTTGTAAAAGGAATAGAACGGAATCAGTTATTTATGATGAATTTAGAAGAGCATGTCTCTGTTAATTCATGGGCAAGAGTTGTTGATTTTTTTGTAGATGCTTTACCGATGGAAGAGCTGGGCTTTGTTGATGTTTTGCAAGCAGAAGGTCGCCCGCCATATCGCTCAAGTGATTTGTTGAAATTATATATCTATGGTTTTCGCAAGCAGATACGTTCATCTCGTAAACTTGAAGAAGCCTGTCGAGTGAATCTTGAAGTAATGTGGCTTTTAAAAGGCGTCCAGCCATCCGCAAGAAAGATAGCTTACTTTCGCAAACATAACTCTAAATCCTTTAAAGCTGCCTTTCGCCACTTTGTCTTATTGCTCAAAGAGATGAAGCTGATTGACGGGGGAACTATTGCCATTGATTCATTTAAGGTACGCGCACAGAATAGTTTAAAGAATAATTTTAATCAAAACAAGATAACTCGACACTT
>CAMZKG010000238.1 GCA_947311105.1 uncultured Saprospiraceae bacterium | reverse complement strand
GTAACTGTTTAGGTGCTCCTATTTTTAGACAGAAAATAGGCATTTTTGTGTATGTTAAAGCTATTTTTTTTGAAGCGTAGCTAGGCTACGTGATAAAAAAATAGCAAAAACAGGCGCAAAAAGGTCATTTTGGCAAAAATCTGCCCTACCTAATAGTTACGACAAAATAGAGCAAAAAATCACTCTCATTTAAAGCGCCAAAGGTATGGTAATTTATTTAAAATATTGATGAAAAAAGATGATTTTTGTCAAATATTTGAACCTTGGCCATGGCTTAGATCTAGGCACGCTATTCAAGAAAAATCTCACAAAACCTACTCAAAAAAGACCAAAAAGGGACATAACAAGCTAGTAAAATGTTAATGCCCCCATTTTTTTTGATTTTTGCTTAAAAAAAATCGATATTGCTGTTTCGTTTGTACTTGACAAAAAATACACATGCCACTAGAAGTAAAAGAAAATACCGACAAGCCTACAACTAATTATAAGTTTAAGGAAATTAAGCTGTATTCGTCCACCGAATGGTTAGCGAATAATACGAAAAAATATCGTCAAGTATTTGAAAAAAGCAAAGTTGCGTATATTTATTTAGAGTTATCGTTTATCAATCTTCAGTTTGGTAGAAAAGACTGGAATGCGAAGCTCGAGTTAAAATGTTTTTCCACCCGTCGATCTCGTGGCAAGCAAAAAGAGATTTGCAACCTAAAACTGGACAAGAAAGTCAGTCAGTTTGACCATATCATGTATGTCCGAGAAGGCTGGGGCAACAAAAAAGAAGGGACGTTTTGGAAACGTGGCTCGTATTTTTGGGAAGTCTGGATTGATGGCGAAAAAGTAGGGACTAAGTATTTCTACATAGAAGAGCCTTCTCCCAATTCTATTTTTACAGATGATCTCTACGAAAACCCCTTTTTAGAAGTAAAATCCATCAAGTTATTTGAAGGTTCTTTTGATGACCTTCAAGAAAAAGACCGCCAGTATCAAAGTGCTTTCCGCAAGGAGAGTACTAGGTATATTTTTGTGGATATGGTCTTCGAAAATCTTGTTTTTGAAAGAATGTGGAATTGTGAGATTTTCATCAAATTTAACAATCTTACAAGAGAATTAAAGGGGCAAGCGACACGGCTGCACAAAGTCAAGCGCGGAGATGACGAAATAGTGCTCACAGCAGGTTGGGGTTCCAACGTCAAAGGCTCTTGGAGCAAAGGTATTTATACGGCTGAGATTGTTTTTATGGACTATCTACTCGCTGTTGTCCCTTTTGAAATCGGCGAGAAAGATGTTTTTGGCAACGCCCCCATCATGGTGCCCGATGCTAATGACAAGATTGTCTTCTTGCCTAACCAAGAAGAAGACGAAGACAACGAGAGTTTTGATGATGTCATGTTAGAGCTTGACAATTTAATTGGCTTAACAGAAATCAAGACTCAAGTTTACAATCATGCCCAGTATATCAAGTATCTACGCTTGCGCAAAGAGAAAGGCTTTTTGGAAGATGCCAATCCTTTGGTACATTCTGTTTTTATCGGCAATCCTGGTACAGGAAAAACAACTGTCGCCAAAATGATGGGCAAATTGTACAAAAAAATGGGGCTTTTGACGAAAGGTCATGTGCATGAAGTCGATCGGGTGGATTTAGTTGGGGAGTACATCGGGCAAACCGCACCAAAGGTCAAAGAAGCGATTGAAAAAGCGCGTGGCGGTGTATTGTTTATTGATGAAGCTTACGCCTTGGCTCGTTCGGAAGATGATTCTAAGGATTTTGGGCGAGAAGTCTTGGAGATTTTGTTGAAAGAAATGTCTAATGGCATCGGCAATATGGTGGTCATTGTGGCGGGCTATCCTAAGGAGATGAAATATTTCTTGGATTCTAATCCTGGTCTCAAATCTCGATTTAAGCTATTCTTTACCTTTAGGGACTATATGCCTGACGAGTTGATGCAAATAGCAGATTATGCTTGCGCAAATAAACAAGTCAACCTTTCTCCTGCTGCCCACAAAGCCCTTCATCAACACATTATCAATGCATATCGGGAGCGAGATCGTACATTTGGCAACGCCCGTTTTGTCAATGATGTCATCGAAAAAGCCAAAATAAACCTTGGTCTCCGAGTCATGTCCAACGACAACCCTAGCGAACTCGACAAAAGAGCCTTGTCCAACATCATACTGGAAGACATCCAAAAGGTCAATTTTAAGCGCAAGCCTAAAGTACCTAATCTGCCTGTCGATGAGCCTTTACTAAAGAGCTCTCTAGAAGAATTAACCCAACTACGGGGCATGGATAATGTCAAAAAAGAAATTTTTGAGTTGGTCAAATTGGTTCGTTATTACAAAGAAACTGGCAAGGATGTACTCAACAAATTCTTTTTACATACGGTTTTTGTGGGCAATCCCGGAACAGGCAAAACTACTGTTGCCCGAATCCTAACCCGTATCTACAAAGCCCTAGGACTCCTTGAACGTGGACACATCGTCGAAACGGATCGCCAGGGTCTAATCGCTGGTTTTGTCGGCCAAACAGCTATCAAAACGAATGAGATGATTGAAAAAGCCTATGGCGGTGTCTTATTCATTGATGAAGCCTATGCGCTGACTTCTAACATCGGACAAACATCTGGAGATTTTGGGGACGAAGCCATCCAAACGATACTCAAACGCATGGAAGACCATCGGGGCGAGTTTTATATTTTTGCGACGGGTTACCCCGAAAACATGGAAGCTTTTTTGAAAGCTAATCCTGGTTTGGCTTCACGTTTTGACAAGATTCTGAAATTTGATGATTATGAGCCTGACATGTTATTAGAGATTGCCATGGATATGTTCGATGAAGAAAAAGTCAAGGTCACCCCTAAAGCTAAAGCCTACCTAAAAAAGTATTTCCAATACATCCACGAAAGACGGGACAAATACTTTGGCAATGCTCGTACGGTCAGAAATGTTGTGACGGAAGCCATCAAAATGCAAAATATTCGGCTTTCTAACTTGCCCCCTGCAAAGCGTAAATCCGCCGCTGCAAATAAACTGTTATTAGTTGATGTAGAGTCTTTTACCCTTAATAATGATAACGATATTTTTCAGAAAAAGTCTATGGGGTTTTAAGTACAGCGGGTTTTAGCCCGTTGCTCTGGTCTCTTACTCGACGGGACTTAGCCATTGCACGTTTGACTTGCTTCAACGGGCTGAAGCCCATTGTACTGCTGTTCTGTACAACGGGCTTTAGCCCGTTGCTCTGGTCTCTTACGCTGCCGACTTTAGCCATTGCTCGCTTGACTTGCTTCAACGGGCTTTAGCCCATTGTACTGCTGTTCTGTACAACGGGTTTTAGCCCGTTGCTC
>CAMZKG010000237.1 GCA_947311105.1 uncultured Saprospiraceae bacterium | reverse complement strand
TAGCGCTTGAATTAGGTACTACAATAGCACTTGCGTTAAAAGCAAAAAATAGGAATGCTACTATTAAAAAACGATGTCCAAAATTTTTCATAATTTATGTTTTTTGTAAGAAAAATAATAAATATCGAAATCAACGAGTTTATTGGCTACCCTACGACAAACGCATTAAGAAGCCACCAAAGCAGCAAAAAACCTAACAGCAAACTAGCCAGAATAGCCCCCAAAATAATTAAAACCACTTTACCAGCACTAATAGATTTAGTTTTATTTGGTTTTTTGTCCGTATTTTTATAGATGGAAACCCCATCGGAAAGCCTTATCTCTTGGATTTCATCCTTACTCAACACCAATTCTGTCGTGTCATCTCCGCAACGTACAAATCTCACATCCTTGTCCGATATTTTTATAATCCGAACGTCAAGCCATTGCTCTGTCTTTAATAGAATCTGGTCACAATCTGTAGTATCAACTAGTTTTCTAAGCTTTTTCTGTTTACGTAGCTGTTTTTTTACTTTTTTGCGTAAAATCCATAGTGCCGCTTTTTCCTTCAAGCTCAACTTATGTGAATTAGGGCTTACGGTTACTTTCTTAGCGCTTGAATTAGGTACTACAATAGCACTTGCGTTAAAAGCAAAAAATAGGAATGCTACTATTAAAAAACGATGTCCAAAATTTTTCATAATTTATGTTTTTTGTAAAAAAACAAAATAATATCGAAATAATAGAATTTATTGGCAATTTTTTTTGTTAATGGAACAGACATCCAGCAACCAAACCCAAAAGATTAATGTTTAGCACCACAAAATGGCATAGTTTTGGCATTTCAATAATCCCCCCCCCTAATATCCCCCAGTTAGTACTTTGTGAATAATAATTGCATTATTTTCAAGGTAAATCAGTTTCAAAACGTATTAATAAAATGAGCATGGACGTTCTATCGTTTCAAAAACGTCCATAAAACCTTTTTCAATGGGGAAGTTAAAACTATTCATTGTCCTAGCCTTTTTCATACACAGTTTCAGTGGCTTTAGCCAGGAGCAATTAGGCATCAGAATGGACAACTACACGGGGATGGATCAAGCATGGATCAACCCAGCATTTGTGGCGTCGAGCCCACTATCCTTTGACCTACATCTAGTTGGGTTAGGGCTTTATATCGAGCAAAATTATGGATTTATTCACAACACGTCGTTTTTGGACATGAAGAATAAGACGGATTTTGTCTCCGCGTTTGACCTAGAAGGCAAAGCCGCCCCCAAGAACGCTTTGGTAGGGGATGTATATGACACCCCCAACAAAAAGTACCTAAAATTTAGCGGCACACTTACAGGCCCTTCTATCATGTTTAAAATTGCTGGACAACATAGCGTTGGACTTTTTACCAATATGCGCTCCGCTTTTACCGTATCAAAAATCCCTGCTGTTTTGGGCTATTACGCCTATGACCAGAAGGCTTATCAAGAAGGATTTACGGTTACTCCTTTTAAAGGAGCAGGTTCTATATGGAATGAAACAGGAATTCACTATGGTCTGGAAATTGAAAAAAGTAATGGTACTATTGCTTTTGGTGCAAACCTAAAATATAATTCTTTCTTAGAAAGTGGCTTTTTTGGACTACAAAATGAAATGACCTATACGAAGATAAGCCCTGACTCTGTTTCCATTGATTATCCTGCTATAGAGTTTGCGATTACCACAGGTAATATCAGTAAATTCGGATATGACTCTAATACAAAAGAACCTATCGTGGGTACTCCTTCCGTTGATTTCTATGGACATGGTTTGAGTGCAGACCTAGGCGCTTCGATACAGGTAGAAGATAGAGATATCGAAGGCTATAGATGGAGAGCCGGTATTTCCGTGCTAGACTTTGGAGTGGCCAATATCAAGCAAAAGGCAGAATTTCATACTTCAGATCCTATTCCCAATGAACTAACCATTGATTTTGAAGACCTTAACTCGGCAAAAACACTTGACGAGTTAGAGAAAAAAATTAGTCAACTAGCCCTTGGCGACCCCGACGCTTCACTCAAAGCTACTTCTTTCAAGATGGGACTTCCATCGGCGGTGAGTATCCAAGGAGATTATCAATTTATCCAAAATCTATATGTCGGTGGCACGATTGTTCAGCCTTTTGGATTAGCTAGATACAATCTAACAAGAGCCGCCGTCCTAGCCGTTGCCCCAAGATTTGAGAATAGATATTTTTCTCTAACGACCCCCGTTGTCTTGAGAGACTGGAAATCAGTCCGAATGGGCTTGGCGGGTAGGTTAGGTTTTGTATCTTTTGGTACGGACAACCTAGGATCGTTTATTAAGAAAAAAGACTTCACAGGCACCGACTTTTATTTTGCTATTCGCTTAAATGCGGTTAACTTGCCAAATTTCTTATCTGGTGGGGGCCACAAAAGAAGTAAGAAGTCAAAGCTTGGTTGCTATGGATTCTAACACCCTAAAATAATCCTTCCCAGTACAAATACTTGTATATGGATACCCCTTTTACCTTTATCTGCAAGTCTTTTAACTCTTTGACCTTGAACGAGTTATACGAGATACTAGCCTTGCGGCAAAAAGTTTTTGTTGTGGAGCAAAATTGTCCTTACCAGGATTGCGACAACAATGACCAGCATGCTTTCCACCTACTGGGGCAAGATGAAGACGGCAATATTATTGGATATAGCAGGATTTTACCGCAAGGTATCTCTTATCCAGAATATTGCTCCATTGGACGAATAGCCACTCACCCGGCCTATCGAAATCAGAATTTAGGGTATCTTCTTATACAAGAAAGTATCAAGCACTGTCAAAATCTATTTGGCGGTGCTTGTTCTATTAAAATTAGTGCGCAAGCTCATCTTCAAAAATTTTATGAAAAACATGGCTTTGTTGGTACAGGACATTTTTATTTGGAAGATGGGATTCCGCATTGTGCTATGATTTTTGGTGGTTGAAGGAGTTTAGAGAGTTGAGACGCTTGCCCTACGGGCTTTGCTGGTTGAGTCACTCGCTTCGCTCGTTGGTTGAGTCGTTCGCTTCGCTCTCTGGTTGAGTCGCTTGCCCTGCGGGCTTTGCTGGTTGAGTCGCTCGCTTCGCTCTCTGGTTGAGACGCTCACTTCGTTCGCTGGTTGAGCGTT
>CAMZKG010000236.1 GCA_947311105.1 uncultured Saprospiraceae bacterium | reverse complement strand
AAGCCAAATGAACGGCAAAGCCAAATGAACGGCGAAGCCAAATGAACGGCGAAGCCAAGTTGAACGGCGAAGCCAAATGAACGGCGAAGCCAAATGAACGGCAAAGCCAAATGAACGCCGAAGCCAATTGAACGTCCGAAGGACAAATTCAAAAAGAAACAGAAACAGACTGTCGGACATTCCCCCTTTTGATAATTAGGAAATAGTTTCCTTTGGGGCAATTATTAATATTAAACTCCAATCTTGCTTTTTGCGCAAGCATCTTCTTTTCAGAAAAAACAACTTCTCCAGAAGAGCTAACCAACTGAATTTCAGTCTCTTCGGGCGAAAAATCTCCATCTAATTCTACATACAAAAAGTCCGAAGTAGGGTTAGGATACACCTTATAAAAGAGACGTTTGTCCGCTTCAATCAAGGCAACTGTCGTATTGGTTATCTCCCAAGATTCAGAAAAAATATAACCTGTGGCATATTTTTGCGAAAGCGTGGTCGTGTCTGTCACACTTACCGTTAAATTAGATTCTCCCGATGGCAAACTACTATTGTCCAAACTCAAAGAAGTCACATCCGTCGCAATAGTAGCTCCATCCAAATCCCATTTCACCTTCAAAGTATTAGGCTCAGGAAGTACCAAGTCCAACGAAAAATCTATAGTCCCGCCTGAGTAAGTCTGAAAAATATCTGTCGGAGAAAAAGCATCAATAGGAGTCACTAATTGATAAATCCGATCAATGGTCTGCTCCTTGCAAACGCTACAAAAAGGGACACCTAATTGACGCATTTTACAAGCTTGGTGGGGACGAAACCATTCTGCCGGCATCCCTGTGCTCCCATAGGGATAGATGCCTACGTTATTGATATTCAACCAGTTTTTCCACTTGATGGTATTGGGGTCATCGTCAGCGGTCATATTGGGTTCTTCATAGGCATATTGCTCCCCCGCCCAATACTCATCCGCCAACTTAGCAAAAGAATGCCCCATCTCATGAATCCCCACTTCTGCAGAAGACGAATTGGTCGAAAATGTGGCAATTGCCCCACCCGACCCGCCATATTCTGGGCTGTTGACTATCATCAAAATTTGGTCATAACTAGGAAAATTAGCCGCCGCCACCGAATAAGCTGCTCCCGCATTGCCCGTAATCACCAAGCGATGGATATGCGCTCCATCAAAAGTAGAATTGTAATAAGTGTCTTTTGTGCCTTGCGGAAAAACAGGCTCCGTCACATCCGTTGCATCGGCTGGATGATCGGTGCCACTTTCATTGGAAGGGACTTTGACGATAACAGCATTGATAAAATTAGCGTACTCCCGATAGGGCGACTCAAGCAATAATTTATCAATCACATGCTGGGCATCCAACTCAAATTTGTCCAGCTCATTGCTCATATAACCATCTCCCAAAATCAGGATATTGATTCGTTTGGCAATATCTCCATGATCGACAAGGGTCACAGTCGGAAAGGTCTGCGCCTTGCCCGTAAATGCAGCCAGCCATAAGCTCAAAAAAAGTAAATTTCTCATAGATTATTTTTTTTCGGTTAATGAAAATGTAGCGATAGGCTCAAAATTTTCTTTTATCATTTGATAGACCACTAGTTTTTTCATTTCCGGCTGGTAATTGGTACGTATAGGCAATATGACAGGTTCGCCGTCCATTACCTTTTTGGTTAATTGTCCTTTATCATCGACATATTCATAGACTTTCGTCAAATTTATCCGCTTAAAAACAGATTGGACAGTATGGGACTTACTATCCACAAATCTAAACTCAAAATTGGCTACTTGGTCAGGAATAATTTTGGCATGCCCTTCGGCTTTGACTATGTTGAGCAATTTGACCGTTGTTTTTTTGCCGGCAACGGCTTGCAACTCTAAAATGGTCGTCAAAACAGTAGGTTTTGTATGGACTGGCATTGCTGTCGTCGTTGTTTTAGTAGTTGTACAGGCGACACCCAACAAAAACAAAAGATAAAATATCGGTTTTTTTAACATGACGCTAAGTTAGGGCAAATTTTAAAAACATAATACTTTTTAACTTTTTTAACATTTTGTTTTCGTCTATGTCCTTAGATGTGCTTAACTTGGTGCCTTGTTACTAGACGCTAGTTTCTAGTTGCTAGTTGCTAGACGCTAGTTTCTAGACGCTAGTTGCTAGTTTCTAGATCGTGGGAAGTCGAACCGAACGGCCGTTCGGGTGTCTAGCAATCGGGTTCTAGATACTGGTTACTGATTGCTGAAAGTCGAGTCGAACGGCATAACAATTAACAAAAACATTGACATCATGGATAAATATTTGATTTTTGGTCTTTTCTTTTTGGCGGGCGTAGTCTTTACTTCATGCGGTACGACTTCGCAAATGGTCACTCAATCATCACAATTCTCGCAAGAGATCAAGGCGCAATATGCCCCAGATTCTCGCACGTCCATCTACGCCGTAAAAACTATCAAACAGGATAAATCCGTCCTCTTGCAAGGGGAAACTAATGTGCCCAAAGCCAAAGAAGCGCTTATCGCCAAAATGAAAGCGGCCCAAATTTCCTTTGTCGATGAAATCAAATTACTTCCCGACCCTAGCTTGAAAAAAACTTTTGGTGTCGTCAAATTATCTGTCGCCAATCTCCGCTCCAAGCCTTCGGTATCATCAGGACTAGAGACACAGGCGCTGATGGGCATGCCTCTAAAAATATACAAAAAGGAAGGGCATTATTATTTTGTGCAAACTCCAGAAAAATATATCAAATGGATGAATGCGGGTGCTTTGGCACTCATGACCCAAGAAGAATTTGATGCCTGGTCCAAATCTGACAAAGTGATTTTTATCGGTGGTTTTGGTTACGCTTACGCAAAACCTGACGCTAAAAGCCTGATTGTCACTGACTTACTTACTGGAAATATTTTAAAAAGAATCAATGCAGATGGTGATTTTACGAAAGTGAATCTACCTGATGGTACACCTGCTTTTGTCCTTACGGAAAAATTGATGAATTATGAAGATTGGCTGGACTCCAGAGAACTATCCGCCCAAAACATTGAAAAAGCGGCCTTTTCTTATATGGGTACGCCTTATGTTTGGGGCGGCACTTCGGGCAAAGGGCTCGATTGTAGCGGCTTTACCAAAAATGTTTTTTTTCAAAACGGGATTATGCTGCCGCGTGATGCGTCCCAACAGGTGCATGTCGGTAAAGAGATTCCATTAGATAAAAATTTGAGTAATCTCCAAAAAGGGGATTTGCTATTTTTTGGACACAAGGCCACGCCTAATAAAAAAGAAAGAGTGACGCATGTCGGTATTTATCTCGGCAACGGAAAATTTATCCACGCAGGTGTCGATAAAGCTAAAGTTGCCGTCGAAAGCCTTTTTGCAGGGACACCTGACTTTGCTGAAAATCGATTGAAATCTTTGTTGCGGGCAAAACGGATAGTGGGATATGTGGGGCAGCTTGGGGTGGAGACGGTGAATGAGACGTTGTATCAGGAGTGAGCTATTAGCATTTTTTTGAAGCGTTGAAGGAGTTGAGAAGTTGAATCGCTTGTCCTTCGGACATCGCTGGTTGAGAAGTTGAGTGCTGCCGCCCGAGACGATGCATCGGGAGTTAGTTTTGGGAGTTGAGACGCTTCGCTTGGGTTGAGTCGGTCGCTTTGCTCTTGAGTTGCGAATCCTATCCTGATTCTGACCTTATCCCCTAAAATTTTCGGGTAACAACAAAGCAATTACTTCCCCTTTGACGGTTAGTACTCCTTGACTAAAAACTTCAATCGAAACCACTACTTTTCTACCTTTTATTTCTTTTAACTGCCCTTTCAATGTAAGTTCGGTCTCTAATGGTGTAGGCTTCAAATAACTGACATTTAGATTTCCTGTGACAAATCTTGGTGCATTGTACTTTTTCAGTTCGATTCCGTTTTCTCTGGCATAGAAAATAGATGCAGAACCTGTACCGTGACAATCTATTAAGGATGCTAATAACCCACCATAAACAATTCCATTGATAGCGGTTTTATTTTCTTTGGGTTTGTGTTTACTGATGGTTTCGTTGTTGATTAAAAATGTTTTCAACTGAAGTCCGTCTTGGTTGAGCCTGCCACATCCGTAGCACACTGAAAATTCGTCTTCGTAGTAATCCTGAATGGCTAATTTCTTCATTTTTATTGTTTTTATTTTGTGTACCACTAATGCTAGTACTACTGGAGCTGCCCAGCAATATATCCTGTCGTCCAAGCCGCCTGAAAATTATATCCGCCTGTTATTCCATCAATATCCAAGACTTCTCCTGCAAAATATAAATTGGGAACAACACGGCTTTCCATCGTTTTGAAATTGATACTCTCTAAACTGATGCCGCCTGCGGTCACAAACTCTTCTTTAAACTTGGTTTGTCCCCGAACTTCATAGATGTCGTTGGTGAGTATGTCAACCAGTCGATTTATTCCTTTTTTCCCTAGTTCATTCCATTTTTTTCCTTTCGGCAAATCGACCTTATCCAAAAGAAAAAGCCAAAGCCTTTCGGGTAAAAGATAAGGGCGGTAATTACCCAATTGTTTATTTGGATGATTTTGTTTTATTTGCGTAAGTGCCTGATATACAGTGTCATAATTTGATATTCCTATCCAATTAATTTGAAGATTACAGACATAATTTTTGTCCGCAAGGATACGTGCGCCATAGGCAGAAAGCTTCAAAATAGCAGGGCCACTCATCCCCCAATGGGTAATCAACAACGGGCCGTCGCCTTTTAGTTTTGTTCCTTGAATATTGGTGATGGCTGTCTCTACGACCACGCCCATGAGCTGGGTAATTGGATTTTTGGGAATCTTAAAAGTGAAAAGTGAAGGAACTGGACGGACAATTTTATGCCCTAATTTTTCTAACCAACCTAGTCCGCTTTGTTTAGGGGAGCCACCCGTGGTAACAATTACTTTGTCAAATATTTGTGCTCTACTACCGTTTTTAATTACTAATTTTAATTGATTTCCTTGTGAAATAATTTCATCTACACCACTCTTCATCTCTATCCTAATCCGCAACCGTTTGACTTCACTCAAAAAACAATTTATGATGGTTTGAGCATCCTGTGACACGGGAAACACACAGTGATCATCTTGAGCAACCAAGCGCACGCCCTTTGATTCAAACCATTCCATAGTGTGTTTCGTATTAAAAATCTGAAAGGCTTTTTTGAGCTTGGATGCTCCACGAGGGTAGGCTTGGGATAATTTTTTGATATTGGTTTCGGCGTTGGTGACATTGCATCTTCCGCCACCTGATACTTTTACTTTTGATAGAACTTTTGTTGTTTTTTCAAAGATGACGACTTCGGCTTCAGGATGGTTTTCCTTAGCCTGGATAGCGGCAAAAAAACCTGCGGCTCCGCCACCTATGATGGCTATTTTATTTGATATTTTTTGATTCTTGCTGGGCATTGTTTTATTTTGGTACCGATTGCATAACAACCGAACGGCCGTTCGGTTTTACGTTCCATACCGTTCGGGCGGGTGCATTCCATTTTTCAAAAATTGATTGATGGGTCGGGCGACCTTAAAATAATCGATGACCAATGGTAATAATTTTTTGGACACAATCTTCTTCGGGGGTAATTCTGTCATATAAAAAAACTGCTTGTTTAATATCCAAGGATTTTGAGCTACATGGGTCATTAATTCTTTGGGCAACCGCTTATTCTTTTTGCCCATTATTTCTCCATATTTCTTTTTGAAGTCTTTTTCCGCAAGGAGACTATCGAACTCTTTCCCATTGGCTATCAGATGCTTACGCAAATTATAGAGCGGTTCTTTTTCCATAAAGTAAGCGCCGCCACCTATCACCAAGCTCCCCCCCGACAACTGAATGTAATGTCCGGGCATTTCTTTTGCCTTACGTCCTCCAGGCGTTATGATGGCGCCTACATGCTCTTTGTAAGGGGTTTTATCCTTGGAAAAACGGATATCCCGATTGATTCTAAAAATGGCATCTTTCGGGAGCAATTCAAAATTTGGGTCCATCTCATCCCGTATGGCTTTCACCAAATCTGCAACAAATACCTTGAAAGGCTCACGAACTTCTTGCTCATACATTTTACGATTTTGATTAAACCAGTCTCGGTTATTATTTTGCGAAAGCAAGTAGAAGAAGTTTAAGAAATCATCTTTGAAATATTGCATGCGCCAATCTATTTGGGATATGACGGTGCAAAGATTTTTGGGAATACCGAAAAATCTTTACATCGTCGTACCTTCTATTTATAAGTGAATCACTTCGTCATAAGCCGCCGCTGCTGCTTCCATAATGGCTTCGCTCATCGTGGGGTGTGGATGAACAGACTTGATGATTTCGTGCCCAGTCGTTTCCAGCGTTCTAGCGACGACAATTTCGCCAATCATTTCTGTCACATTGGCACCAATCATGTGAGCGCCGAGCAATTCGCCATATTTGGCATCAAAAATCAACTTAATAAACCCGCTTTTGTCCCCACCAGCACTAGCTTTACCCGAAGCAGAGAAGGGGAATTTACCGATTTTCAATTCATAGCCAGCTTCTTTTGCGGCATCTTCAGTATATCCGACAGAAGCGACTTCCGGGGAGCAATAAGTATTTCCTGGAATATTATTATAATCAATAGGATGGACGTCCATACCATGGATTTTTTCGATGCAAGCAATGCCTTCCGCAGAAGCCACATGCGCCAGTGCCGCTGTCGGAATAACGTCCCCAATAGCATAAACACCAGGCACAGAAGTCCGATAAAACTCATCCACTTTGACAAATCCCCGATCCGTTGCTACGCCCACGTCTTCTAATCCAATTCCTTCGGTATTAGGTGCAATTCCTGTGGCGGACAATACGACATCACAGACAATCTCTTCTACTTTATCGTTTTTACGATTTTTGACGGTTACTTTGCAAGTTCGCCCTTTGGTATCAACAGATTCGACGGCGCTATTTGCCAAGACTTTGATTCCTTTACGTTTGTAGATTCGGCCCAACTCTCTAGACACATCTTTATCTTCTCTAGGCAAAAGACCTTGCTTAAAGAACTCAACAATAGTGACTTCCGTGCCCATTGCATGATAGAAATAAGCAAATTCTACCCCTATTGCCCCAGCCCCGATGACGACCATACGCTTAGGGGCTTTGGGCAAAACCAAGGCTTCTCTGTAACCAATAATTTTTTTGCCATCAATGGGTACATTAGGCAAAGCCCGTGCCCGTGCGCCAGTTGCTAAGATGATGTGATTAGCTGTGATAATGGTCTTTTTGCCATCGGCGTCAGTCACTTGGACTTTTTTACCTTTTTGAAGGACACCAAAACCATTAATTACGGTGATTTTATTCTTTTTCATCAAGAATTGGACACCTTTGCTCATTCCGTCCGCCACACTGCGGCTACGTTCGACCACTTTCTTAAAGTTGACTTTGACACTGCTAGCCGAGAGACCGTAGTCATCGGCATGATCCATATATTCTTTAACTTGGGCGGATTTTAGTAGTGCTTTGGTGGGAATACAGCCCCAATTAAGGCATATCCCGCCTAAATTTTCTTTTTCGACAATCGCTACGTTGTAGCCTAATTGTGCGGCACGAATGGCGGCGACGTACCCACCAGGTCCACTTCCAACAATGATGATATCGTATTGCATGATTTTTTGATTTTTTTTACGAACTGGCGCCAAAGATACGAGAAAAAAAGTACTTCGGAGCACTAAAAAAAGACTTCCTTTTTACTCATTACTTGAACCCAAAAAAAGAAGTATTGTTTTGCGTACTTCATCACTAGCTAAGAAATAAGTATGCTTATTCATCTTAGCCACAAAACTATGATTGATTTTCTTTTTGGCACAATCCACAAAAACAAAATGATCGGACTCAACCCGAGTCGGACGTCGCTGCCCTAGCCTTCTTTCTTGGTTTTTCAATCTAGAAACAGCAAGAACTCTGTCTCTTTTGCTGTAAAGCACCAAGACTTTATTGGCGACTGCGGCAAGACCGTATTGATACACATCAAAATCCACCATATCAAAATCCGGGGCTGCAAGGACAAGTTTATCAAAAATGGGCTTGGTCAGTAGGCCAGATTTTATGGTTTCCATCAAAAACTGATTGCCCATAGAATGACCTAATAAATTAATTTTACCATCCAACTTTTCAGCCGACCGCCCCAATATCTGGGCCAAAACTTGTCGGCTATTTTTAATATTTTTTCGACTCTTTCGGTAGCTTAATTTATTGGAATCCCAGACAATATGAATAATATCAGTTGTTTGGTTGATGGAATCCTTTAAAAACAGTTTTTTGTACGCAAGTACCGTTCGTTGCGTCAACTTGGGCGTGGCTGCATAAAATCCATGAATATAGAAAAGCGGCCGTCCATGTTGTCTATCAAAAACCAAATCTAGCGCTTCGTCCATTGACCACAAAGCAGAAGAATCTTCTTTGGTAAAGAAAATCTTGGTAATCTCTAAGGTATCAAACTCCCTAAATCTTCCACATTTGACTAGATCATTATTGGGGATGATTTGAATAAAAAACTGATGTGCTTCCACCGTATCTTTTTTTTCAGCTTGCGCAAAAATAGTAGGCGTCAAGGCCCAAAAGATAAAAATGAGAACTGAAAATATTTTCATGTAGGATTTTTTTGTTCATTATCTGCTAATCTAATGGTATTCAACTATTTAGCTGACCATTTGTTCAACTTAGCCCATAGCTTTGCTATGGGCTAAGTTGCCCCCCCTTCGGGGTTCTAGGTACATGTTTTTTCAAACATCGCTTTAAGCAATAACTTCTATTTTACGCAACTTAGCCAAAAACATAACTTGCTACGGGCTAAAGCCCGTAGTACTTTAGAACGTATCAAAAGAGCAAAAAATAAGGGCCGTGCCTAAAATCGTTATTGAGATCGGAGCCCACAGAATAAAATTTTGTGGAATCTCCAACCCAAAATGCATATTGACCCATTTGATTAATCAATGGTTCGGTAAAAAAACAATACTCCGACGTAGCCTGCCACACTTCCAACGTCTTCCTTGATTAAGGCAAAATTTGAAGGTGTATGATGAGATATAAATTATCTCTAAAAGTCTTCAAATTTCACCTTACTCTGTGTCAGAAGCTTACAGCGTGACCCGCTACGCCTACGTATTTACAACACAAACCTTTCTTAGCCCATAGCTTCACTATGGGCTAAGCAGGGAAACCCCGAAGGGGTTTT
>CAMZKG010000235.1 GCA_947311105.1 uncultured Saprospiraceae bacterium | reverse complement strand
TACTGCACAAAAAATTTCTCTTTGCTTGCCCTTTACTATTTCCCGTGGCGATACTCGCTGCGCTCGTCTCTACATCTTGCAAATTAATTTGCAAGACCACTCGCTCCACATTCCCGACTCACAGCCTAGAGCAAATTTTTCATTTTGTTACCATACGGTTCCCCTTAAGAAAGGGAAACCTATGGAAGGGTTTCATGAAAAGAAACAAGATGAAAATTTGTGGAGCAAAGAATGGTTTCTTAAACCTTCACAAAAGAAAAGCCCCTTTCGCAATAGCGAAAGGAGCTTTTTTTTAAATCATTGACTGGTAAACCTTGAGCCGATTGCTTAATTTTTGGTTGATACAAAGCTCGTGGTGATTGGGTTATGCTTCGGTGTAAATTTTGTAAGCCATTGACCCTTAGCCATTTACCTTTCACCAATAATTACATCATGCCAGGCATACCGCCTCCCATGCCGCCCATAGGAGGACCAGCAGGGCCTGCTGGTTCCGGTTTGTCATTGATGACACATTCTGTGGTCAAGACCATACCCGCAATAGAAGCTGCATTTTCTAATGCCACTCTAGTCACCTTAGTAGGGTCAATCACTCCAGCTTTCTTAAGGTCTTCAAATTTATCCGTACGAGCATTGTAGCCCATGTTGCCGCGGCTATTTTTTACTCTTTGGAAGATGACAGATCCTTCGACACCTGCATTTTCAGCAATGGTTCTAACAGGCGCTTCTAACGCTTTTTTGACAATCTGAATGCCGACATTTTCGTCTTCGTTGATTCCTTTTAGGTTGCTCAAAATGCTAATCGCTCTGACCAAAACGGTGCCACCACCAGCAACAATGCCTTCTTCTACAGCCGCTCGGGTTGCATGTAAAGCATCATCCACACGATCCTTCTTTTCTTTCATTTCCACTTCACTAGGTGCACCGATGTATAGTACAGCTACACCACCAGCTAATTTGGCTAGGCGCTCTTGAAGCTTCTCTTTGTCGTAGTCAGAAGTAGTCGTTTCGATTTGCTGTTTAATTTGCTTGATACGGGCATCAATAGCATCTTGCTCACCTTTTCCGTTAACTACTGTTGTATTGTCTTTGTCAATTTCAATTTTTTCGGCAGAGCCTAGGTGGCTAAGTTCGACAGCAGAAAGTTTGAATCCTCGCTCTTCAGAGATAACAGTACCACCCGTAAGAACGGCAATATCTTCAAGCATTGCTTTACGACGGTCACCAAAACCAGGTGCTTTTACCGCAACAATCTTAAGGTTGGCTCTTAGTCTATTGACCACCAATACACCTAATGCTTGGCTCTCTACATCTTCTGCGATGATTAATAATGCGCGCCCTTGACCAGCAGTTTGCTCCAAAATAGGCACCAAATCTTGCATGTTGACAATCTTCTGATCCGTAATCAAGATGTAAGGATTGTCGTATTCTGTTTTCATAGAATCGACATTGGTGATGAAGTAGGGAGATAAATACCCACGATCAAATTGCATCCCAATGACTTCATCCATGTAAGTCTCCGTACCTTTAGCTTCTTCTACGGTGATGACGCCATCTTTTCCGACGGCTTTCATAGCATCCGAAATAAGCGTTCCGATGGTCTCATCATTATTGGCAGAAATGGCAGCAACTTGCTTGATACGATTAATGTCATCTCCAATGGACTCGCTAGAATCCTTCAAGTATTGGATGACTTTGGCCGTAGCTTTGTCGATACCACGCTTTAAATCCATAGGATTAGCCCCCGCAGTTACGTTTTTCATTCCTGCAGTCACTAGGGCTTGCGCCAAAATAGTCGCTGTAGTGGTTCCGTCCCCCGCCAAGTCATTGGTTCTGGAAGCAACTTCCTTAACCATCTGAGCGCCAAGGTTTTCGATAGGATTTTCTAGTTCAATTTCTTTTGCGACAGAAACGCCGTCTTTGGTAATAGTCGGTGCACCGAAGCTCTTTTGAATGACGACATTACGCCCTTTAGGGCCTAGTGTCACTTTAACGGCATTCGCCAAAGCGTCAATGCCGTCTTTTAGTTTTTGTCTAGCTTCCGTATCAAAGGTGATTTCCTTTGCCATAGTTATTTGATTTTAGTTTATGTTTGGGTTTAAAGTACAAGAAGCACGTCGTCTTCTCTCATGATGATAAAGGTGTCTCCATCGAGCTCTAGCTCTTGTCCAGCAAATTTGCCAAAAAGAACAGTTTCGCCCACTTTTAGAGTAAGTTTTTTGCCATCTTTTCCTGGGCCGACAGCGACAATCTCTCCTTTGTTAGGTTTTTCTTTTACGGTGTCAGGTATGATAATCCCCCCCTTGGTAGTTTCTTCTGCTTTGTGGGGTTTTACCAAAATTCGATCATTAACAGGCTTCATAGAAGTTTTCTTTATTTTGGTTAAAAAAAGGTAACTGTTTAGGTGTCCGCACATTTTTGTCATAAAATGACCTTTTTGCGCCTGTTTTTGCTATTTTTTTATCACGTAGTCTAGCTACGCTTCAAAAAAAATAACTTCAACATACACAAAAATGCCTATTTTTTGCCTAAAAATAGG
>CAMZKG010000234.1 GCA_947311105.1 uncultured Saprospiraceae bacterium | reverse complement strand
GGTTTCTTAAACCTTGCTAATATCGTGCAATCGTTCGACTGAAACCAGCCTAAAAATTGATATCACAGAATAAAATTTTGCGAAATTTCTAAATAAAAAAGGACATTGCCTTTTCGGTGTGGGCTCAATTGTGCAACTGAATAGCCTGATGACAAACAAAAGCGAAAAAGACAAAAATATCAAGCGAGTCGATTAAAACTAGTGGTTTCTTAAGTCTTACGAAAATCATAAAATAATGGGCAGCTCATTTTTTTTGCCGGAAACCCGCTACACCCGATACACCGCTAAACCCGTTAAACCCGTTGCACCGTTAAACCGCTACCCCCGTTAAACCGTTACATTATTCCTGCAATTTCCAGATGGTTCGACAAACTCCTTCTTTGCATTCCATTTTTTTGATAAGCATACCTTTATCGTTGTATAGTTTGAGAAGGCCATCTTCGTTATCTCCATTCAGGTATTTGCCTTCAGCCTTTAGCTGTCCATTTTTATAGTACTCGACAAAAGGGCCGTTTTCAAGATTGTCTTTGAAAAGTACTTTTTCTTTGATTTGTCCATTGTCATAATATGCTGTCCAGTATCCGTCCATAGCATTATGGATGTAATTCACTTCATTTTTGAGTTTTCCACTTTCGTAAAATGTTTTGCTAGGGCCATGAAACTCCCCATTGGCAAAAGTATTGGTCTCTTCTATTTTTCCGGAAGGGTAGTAGGTTGTGCGGATGCCATTTTCTTTGCCTTTTGAGAAAGGCGTTTCTTGAAATACTTTTCCTGATTCTTCGTAGAAAGTCGTAGCCGTTCCTTCTTTTAGGCTGTCTTTCGACAAATAATATACTTCGGACAATTGATTATCATCATTTTTTACTTCGATTTTTTTGGTTTGGCTACAGGCGGATAAAAAAAGAGCAAAGCTAAAGAGCAAATATTGTGCGTACTTCATTTGGGTTGGTTTTTGGAAGGTATAACGCTAAAAAGAATAAAATAGGTGTAAATTTGCATAAAAAAAAGCCATCTACAAGAGTAGATGGCTTTAATATGTTTAGTTTCGATGGGTCATTAACCCACTTTGTTGCGTCCGATACTATCGTAATAGATGCCCATTTCTTTCATTTTAGCTAGAGAGTATAGATTACGACCATCAAAAATAGCCTTACCGTCAAGTTTTTCTTTCAACAAGTTAAAATCAGGATTTCTGAAAGCGCTCCATTCTGTAACGATAGCTAGTGCATCAATATCTTGAATCACTTCATAGAGACCTTTTGCGAAAGCAATTCTGTCCCCAAAAATCTCTTTTACGTTGTCCATGCCTTCGGGGTCATAGGCAATGATAGATGCGCCTGCATTGAGCAAGTCTTCGATGATCTCTAAAGCAGGTGCTTCTCTGATATCATCAGTATTAGGCTTAAAAGCAAGTCCCCACATACCAATCTTCTTGCCTTTCATGTCTCCTAAGAAATAGCGCTTAATCTTTGCAGAAAGGATTTTCTTTTGATCTGCATTGACTTTCATGACAGATTTTAGAATTCTGAAGTCATACTCGTACTCATCAGCAGTCATTGCCAAAGCTTGTACATCCTTCGGAAAACAACTTCCGCCATATCCAATACCAGGAAATAAGAAGCGCTTGCCAATACGGCTGTCAGAGCCCATTCCTTTACGTACGCTATCGACATCTGCGCCTACTCTTTCGCAAAGGTTTGCGATTTCGTTCATAAACGAAATTCTAGTGGCGAGATAAGAATTAGCCGCATATTTAGTCATCTCAGCGGAGCGTTTGTCCATAAAGTAAATAGGATTGCCCTGTCTTACAAATGGCTCATACAATTCGGTCATGACCTTTTGCGCACGCTCAGACTCCGTACCGATAACCACACGGTCAGGCTTTAGGAAGTCTTCCACCGCAACACCTTCTCTAAGGAATTCAGGGTTGGAGACTACATCAAATAGATCTGTACTCAATCCTTTGGCAAGGATAGCGTGTACTTTTTCACCAGTTCCTACGGGCACGGTGCTTTTGTCCACGATTACCTTATAGTCTGTGATGATTTTTGACAAATCAGCCGCTACCCCTAAAATATATTTTAAATCAGCCGCACCGCCTTCGCCAGGAGGCGTCGGTAATGCAAGAAAAATAACTTCTGCATCTTTAATACCTTCTGCAAGGTCAGTCGTAAAACTTAATCGTCCTTGGCGAGTATTTCTTTCGAAAAGAACTTCGAGACCAGGCTCATAAATGGGAACTTCCCCATTTCTCATTCTTTCTACTTTTTTTGCATCGATATCGACACAAACTACGTGATTACCTGTTTCGGCAAAACAAGTACCAGATACTAATCCTACATATCCAGTACCAACTACGGCAATGTTCATGGTATAAAATTTTTAAACGTTGTTAGAAAACCGGTGCAAAAGTACAGGCTTTAGTTCATAAATGCTTGACACATAAGGGAAAGCATCGTATGTCAAGTATGTAATGAGTAAATATCATGCCAAAAAATGGCTATTTAAGGCATCTTTTAGAAAGATGCGAATTTAGTGATTTTTTTTGATATTACAGTGCAAAATATCTATAAATCCTTGAAGTCACATGGTTTGTAGTCGATGAAGGGGCTACGTTAATAGTATCCCCAAAAATCCCAAAAGGTTTAAGCCGATAAAAAAGGCAGTAATAACCCCATAGAAAGTAAAGAAAAATTTATGAAATCTTAACCCGCTTTCTAATAGGATTGGGTCTTGTGTTTCGATGGCTTTTTTGGTCTTTGTCGCAAATTGAAAGAGAAACCAAGTCGGTAGCCCTATTATCAAAAGGTATAAGAACAGTAAAAAGCCTAATGTGCCAGCTCCCAAGCTTGGCCCCATAGGCCCCATAGGACTGTCTACTATCATTTCCATAAAGGTCGAGCCAATAAAACCAAACACTAGTATGAGCATCGTGATGGTAATGATACCTACACCTACGATAGATAGAAAAAATGCCCATTGGGAAGATTTGAGCAAGTATTTTGTACCGCTTGGTTAAGAGAGACGGAGTAGTTTCTTGTAGATCCAGAATATTGTCTTGATTCATAATTTAAGTAGTGGTTGCCCTTGTGTTCGCTACTGCACTATAAAAAAATAGCAAAAACAGGCGAAAAAAGGACATTGTAACAAAAATGTGCGGATAGCTAAATAGTTATAAAAACGGTTATTAACCGTTAATAACGACTAATTTGTTATAAATAGGCTATTTGTCTGAATAGCAGTTGATTATGTCCGTGTGAAGAGTTACTTTTGCAAAACGAAACCAACCATATGTGGGTCTACTCCGAAAAGGCAATATACCTTTTTGTTAGGAGATTTCAACTTCAACAATGATTTTTGGGTTGGTTTCGGTTACACAATTGAGCGATTGCACAATTGAACAAAATAAAGGTTACCCTATTCGCATTATTCAACCTGGAACCACGGATAAACGTGTTCATACCAGCATAGATTCTACTAGGATAGAATCGGCCGCAGTACCTTCTCAGATTCCTAAGGATAGAGATGCTGACATACCCAAACAATGGGGCAAAATTGTGATGAGTAACACTTT
>CAMZKG010000233.1 GCA_947311105.1 uncultured Saprospiraceae bacterium | reverse complement strand
CATCCCGCACACTAGCTTCTAGTAACTCGATTGCTAGACACCCGAACGGCCGTTCGGCTCGACATCCCACGCTCTAGCATCCAGCAACCAGCATCTAGAAACTAGCGTCCAGCCACTAGTCACCAGTAAATTCCCGTATTTACTTTACAAAAAACGAAAAAAAAGGTTTTTTTATACTAAAAGCAGCGAATCTTTGGTTGGTATCGTTTAACTTACAACAAAATGGATTTAGCGATAAACATAGAAAACCAAGAACGTCTTCTAATTGGGGCTGTCATACGGCAAGAAGATTGGGCACAACGGAAATTATACGCAACCTATTACGGTCGTATGATGGCGGTGAGCCTGCGTTATGCTAACAATCCAAACGATGCTTTGGATATATTGCAAGACGGCTTTGTGAAAGTCTTTAAGAATATTGGAAAATATAAACAAGGAACTTCGCTTTACGGTTGGATTCATCGGATTATTGTGAATACTTGTATTGATTATTATCGTAAAGAACAACGACGCCAAACCCAAGACTTAGAAGAAGCTAAACCACAAATCTCTTACGATGCTTCTGCATTGTCTAATCTCCGTAAGGAAGAAATTTTACAGGCAATGTCAGAGTTGACTGTGGCGTATCGGACGGTTTTTAATTTATTCGTTGTTGAAGGATATTCGCATAAAGAAATTGCAGCATTGCTGAATATCGCTGAAAGTACGTCTAGATCCAACTTGTTAAAAGCTAGAACACAACTAAAAGAAATACTCTTAAAAAAGGGTTTTAAACGATGAATAGGGCACTCACACTACTTCGTTTAATGTAAGAAACACAAAATCAATGGAAAATAACCAATTTGATAATGAAATAAAAGAGATGCTCGAAGGCTTGGAAGTGCCCTTCCAAGATATGCATTGGGATCGTATGGCGCAGCGGCTACAAGAAACCCAAGAGCCTAATACTTCTGATACGGTTACAGCATTTGATAAATCCATTTCTGAAAAGATTTCTGGTTTTGAAGTCCCTTTTAGCGAAAGCAATTGGATGGCGTTGCGTAGCCGCTTAGTGGCTAGTGCGTATCTCGAAAAGTGGATTTTTCAAACGAAATTCATCGAAGGTCTTTTTATGCTAGTTTTTGCCTTGTTTTTGGTGGGGACTGTGGGGAGTCGGCCGAAAGAGCCTGTTTTTCAGGAGCCTATTGCTCAAGTGAATCCTTTACCTATCGCCACGGAGTCTGCTTCGGTCATCAAAGTGGCGCCAGTGTCGTCAAAGGTGCCACATACAGAAGGTCGTCTTGCGACAAATAGAGAAATAAAAAAGAATAGCAGCTTTTTGGGGCTATACAATCAACCCCCAATTCCAACTAATGGTGTTTTTCAGGCTTTACTGCCTGTTAGTGATAAAGAAGTAGCCCCTGTGATCCTTGTTGAGCAATATGATGGTGCTTATGCTATATCGGAAGTCGCTACTGGTGAATTGATGCTGGAAACGACAAAGTATTTAAGCAATCCTTTGGTGATGCTAGATATTCCTAGTCAATTGGACTTGGCATTGCCAAAGATTGCTGTGGGTAGAGCTTCAAGGACGAATTTTGGGCTTTCGGTTTATGGTATTGTGAATGCAGACCATATCATTACAGGAATAGACCCGACTACGGCTATTAATGTGCCCAATGTCTGGTCTCCTGGTTATGGTGGTGGTATTGCTTTTTCTAAGAGAAAGGGTAAGTTGGCGATTTCGGCTGGAGTCGAGTACCAGGAAGTGAAGTATTTTCCTAAACCCATTGTTAGGATTACTCAAGGTGGGGCTGATTTGGGCTATGCAGGGGGTGGGACAACTACTGTAGAACTAACAAAGGTAAGTACGCCTATTACCATAGGATATCCTTTAGTTAATACCCGAAAACATCAATTGTCAGTCGAATTAGGGCTTGTGCCTGCGTTGGGCAAAGAGACATTTGAACAATCCACTTATATAGTTGGTAACTCTAATGAAGAAAATAAAAATGTATTGCGTCAAAAATTGGCGGATGTAGGTGCACAACCTTCTGTATATGTGAATCCTCCTTCAAGGTATAGTGAGCCGCAGAAAGAATCTTCTAGAGTTTCTAGAGAGCCAAAATTCTTCGCTTCTGCGAGAGCGAATATGTCTTATGAGTTTAAGCTAGACCGACACCATTCTGTTTTTGCGAAAGCATCCTATAGTCATCAATTGACCCAAAATGGTATTGGTTTGCCAAAAGACCATCTGAATTCAGTTGGCTTGCATTTTGGCTCTCGGGTTTATTTGTAATTTATTTTTTCAAAATAGTGTTGTGACTCTCTGTTTGTAAAAAAAATAATTTAATAAATATATATATAATCTACTGGTGTACAATGATTTGTGTTTTGTTAACTATCCATTAACTGCTATTAACTTTCATTCTATTGAAAAGTGCACTACATTTGTAATATCAAAATTAATTATTAACAGAAAAAAAAAACTAAGATGAAGAAGTTTGTTGCACTTTTTGCTTTCATTTTATTTGTAACTGCTGCGGCATTTGCTCAACCAAAGGCTCAATTTGAGTTGAAGAAATTGGATTATGGTACGATTGATAAAGGATCAGAACCATTAAGAATCTTCAAATTCAAGAATGTAGGTACAGAGCCTTTTATTATCAAGAATGCTAAGGGTAGCTGTGGATGTACTGTGCCTAAGCCTCCAAAAGATCCTATCATGCCAGGTGAAGAAGCTAATCTTGAAGTACGCTATGACACTAAGCGTGTAGGTAAATTCACCAAGACAGTGACTTTGACTACTAACGATCCTGAAAATCCAAAGGTAGTATTGACTATTCACGGAGAAGTAAAGCCTGTTAAAGCTAAAAAGACGCTTCCACAAAAGAAATCTGCTTTAGGAAACTAAAATAGACCATATCGAAGGATGTCTTCGACTTGTAAAATCACTTTGGGTTATGCTCAAAGTGATTTTTTTTTGCTTGTACTATACTCAACCAAAAAGGACATCTTTTCTCTTTTTTTAGGTCAAAAATAACCGTATCATTGATACAGGCCTTGTACCTTTTTTTATCTTTACAGAAAAAAATGATAAAGATTCGAGATGCAAAATTTGTGGATTTGATGTCCATCAGAAATTTAGTAGTAGAATTAGCCGTATTTGAGAAGGCTCCTAAGGCGGTTACAGCTACTTTGGAAGATTATCAAAGACTTTTCAGGGCGAAGTTGTTTCAGTGCATTGTCGCTGAAGAGAATGATGAAATCATAGGCATTGCGTTATTCTATGATACATTTTCCACTTGGAAAGGGCACATGATGTATCTTGAGGACTTAGTTGTCACCGAAAAGTACCGCAATAAAGGCATAGGGGGACAACTTTTTGATGCTTTTTTAGCTAAATCAAAAGAAAAAGGAGCCGTTTTGGGCAAATGGCAAGTACTAGATTGGAATGAAAATGCCATTGGATTTTATGAAAAAAAGGGAGCTGAAGTCGAAAAAGGATGGTGGAATGTGAAGATTTGGTTAAAATAAACTGCTATTGACAAAAAGTTTCGTGTTTTTTCGTTTTTTTTTTTTGAAAACAATAAAAAAGCTGTATCTTGCAGACGAATCTAGTGTAGATTTATAGTGTTTCATAGTGTGAAGGGTGACCATGAAAGCAGTTTCTTGGTCGCTCTTTTTTTGTCTATACCCCTAAACCCATGGACAAAGTCAAAGATAACTAATTAATACCGCAACAATTAGGCGCCTTTTTCAGCAATTAGGTTGACCGTTTGATTGATTATTTGATATAGCTCTTTGGGTTTAAATGGCTTGGTGATGTATTCATTCATGCCTATATCTAAGCACTTGGCTTTCTCTTCGTCAGATGCGTGGGCAGTAAGTGCGATAATGGGTAAGTTAGAAGACTTTCGGATAATTTTTGTCGCCCCGATACCGTCCAAAATCGGCATCTGAATATCCATCAATATCAAGTCATAATTGTTAGCATGTACTTTTTCGATGGCAATTTTTCCATTCTTGGCGATATCCACGGTTATCTGCCCCCATTTTTCCAAGACTTTTTTGGTGGCAATCTGATTGATAATGTGGTCTTCAACCAACAATATATGCATTGGATACAATGGCTTATTACTGCGGATAGTGTGCCCTTCTTCTATCTCCACAACAGGTAAGTTGAAGCTAATTTTAGTTTGTTTGGCATTCGTCTTGAAGTCCAATTCTCCACTTAGCAAACTGATAAGCCTTGCGGCAATAGCAAGATTCGTATCTGTGGTTTCTATTTCTGATTTATTGACAGCTGCTTTCGCTAAAAATTCTTCTGGATTAGAAAAAATAAGCTCATCTTGCGCAAAAGGAAAATATCCAGCAAAATCAATGGTAAACTTTAAAGAAAAATGGGTTGATTTCTTCTTTTTGCCATCTAGAAGGATACTTATTGGCTTCTCAGTACTGGAAGCTATTTCGCTGAAGGCTTGGGTGATATTCAGGATGATTTGTTGTAGCTTATCTCCATCAAACAGTAAAAAATCGGGTATTTGGTTCGTGGGCGGAAGCATGATATTAAGCTCACTGCCTTCTTTAATTTGTACAAAACTTTTTAAACTTTTGAAGAAATTGCGTAAGCGAATTTGCTGTGGAACTACTTTTAGGTCGTCTGCTAATACGATGGTGGAGTTCAAGAATTGATGCATTTCATCATTCAAATCATCAAACGATGTTTTCATGCCATTCAATAAAGCCTTTTGTTCCTTATTCTTGACGGTTTCTTCAAATAGAAAAAAGAGATTGATCAATGAGCCTAGATGAGTTCTTACATTAAATCCTAAGTGCGATAACATCTCCCGCTGAAGCTTTTTGCCGTGTCCCGCTAGATGTTGGGCGATAATGGCTGATTGACTCCGAACTTCTTTGGTGATATCTTGACAAGTGCCGACTACGACAAGCCCGCCGATGTCTTCGTACATTTGAACTTTTGCGCGGGCTTTTAGATATTGAAATTTATTTTTTCCATTATTTACTCTAAAAGTGATCTCTTGTAGCTGTCCTGATTTTATGGTTTCTGAAAAGAACTGATTTACTTTTTCTACATCTTCAAAGTAAACCAGCTCTATAAATTCTTCCCGATTGTTGATATTTGAGCCAATCGGAAAATTGAAAATATCATACATCGTATCCGACCAAGTCATTGCTCCAGTCACAATATCCAACGTCCAATCTCCAAAGCGGGCGATATTTTGAGCTTCTTTAGAGCGTTTTATCGCTTTCGCTAAATCTATTTTTGCGGAAGCTAAGGTGACTTGTGCATGGTGCCTGATAGGGTAGTTGCGAATCGCTCGAGCCAATTGACGCCCCGTAGTCTCCGTTTTGACCAAATAGTCTATCGCTCCAGCACGTAGCGTCTGACTGATGATGACTTCATTTTGCAATTTTGTATAAATTAAAATAGGCACTTCTTCCGCAATCTCTTGTATCGCTTTAAAGGTTTTGTACCCTTGGTAGCTTTCGAGATTTAGCTCAAGCACAATTAAATCTACATCTTCCAGTTCTAGGATTTTTCCCAATCCCATCGCACTATACGTTTTAAAAAAACGGGCGGAGACATTAAAATCTTCCAAAAGTTCAATGGTCTTATCCACGTCCTTTTTTTCGATGTCAATAATGACGATATGCTGAAATTCTTTCAAAAGAGTCTTTTTTGTACAAAACTAAAGGGTGGGATAGGTATTCTGTCGCAAAAAATATGCCTGATTCATTATTCGCTCCATTGGTTTTCCTAACTTTGTGTATGCTTGCGCAAAATCACTTAAAAACGACGTAATGAATCATCTAAAGTCTTCTTTTGAGCAATTTCTTCTAGAAAATAAATATCTTGATGAGCCGCCAGGGCTTTTTGAGCCCATTAATTATATTTTGGCTCTGAAGGGCAAGCGGTTTAGACCCATTTTGTTGTTGGCTGCTTATCGGGCTTATGATGCGGATTTTGCGCAAGCCATGCCTGCTGCTATGGCAATTGAAGTATTTCATAATTTTACGCTCCTACATGATGATATAATGGATGAAGCGCCGTTGCGAAGGGGCGAAATGACTGTCCATAAAAAATATGACCCTAATACTGCCATTCTTTCGGGTGATGCTATGATGATTAGTGCCTACCAATGGTTGAGCAAATATGCCCATTTACCCAATTTTTCGGCTATTTTGAATACGTTTTCGAATACGGCTTTGGATGTGTGCCGTGGCCAACAAATGGACATGGATTTTGAGGAGAGTTGGGAGGTGAAGACGGATGATTATTTGGATATGGTTCGGCTAAAGACGGCGGTTTTGTTGGGTGCTTCCTTAAAAATCGGGGCTTTGATTGCTGGGGCGTCTGTGGATGATGCCAATAATTTTTATGAATTCGGTATTCGGGCAGGGCTCGCTTTTCAGATTCAAGATGATATTTTGGACTCATTTGGGCGTGTTGCCGCTGTCGGAAAACAAATTGGTGGGGACATCTTGCAAAATAAAAAAACTTTTTTATTGGTGCAAACTTTGGCGAAAACTAAGGACAAAAAGGGACTGATTGAGTTCATGAAAAAAACTGCTGACCATGAAACCAAAATCAAAAAAGTAAAAGAACTAATGATTAAAACTGGTGCTTTGGATGCAGCTGATATGTTGCGGGATGATTTTTATGAGCAGAGCTTGGAATTGTTGGATGAACTTCATATTCCTGCTGAACAAAAAGAGTTTTTTAGTGAGCTTGCGCTAAAAATGGCTCGACGGATGTTTTAGTCGCTCGCTTCGCTCGCTGGTTGAGTCACTCGCTTTGCTCGTTGGTTTAGTCGCTCGCTTCGCTCGCTGGTTGAGTCACTCGCTTTGCCCGTTGGTTGAGTCACTCGCTTTGCTCGCTGGTTGAGTCACTCGCTTT
>CAMZKG010000232.1 GCA_947311105.1 uncultured Saprospiraceae bacterium | reverse complement strand
CCATCAAAGCAATGGTAACTGCTTCTGTCATCTTGCTGCGAGCCCAAGATACTTCTGATAGTTTATGTGCCATCAGAAGGCTATCGCCTGCCTGTTTAGCGTCTAAGTAGGCTTGATTAGCTACTTCGTACTTTGCGTTGTATTCTAAGTAATTCTTCTGATTTACTTCTTTCTCGGAAGGTATTAAATCCTTGCCTGGCGCCTTTAACTTTCGGAGGCAGGTGTTTTGATCAACATTAAGGGATTTGAGTATTACATTCAATACAGGATCGGGGTATTCATTATTACTAGAGACATAATGATACGTAATTTCTGGCTGCGCCGTACTACCCGAGTGATAAAAGTCAAAGGAGTAGTTATTGTATGCAAATTTATTGGCAGCGGAACGCCATTTACCTGTAATGAAATTTAAAACCCCCTGATGCGGTTTAATAGACACCAAGTCCAGTCCTAGATTATCGGTATAGAAGTCATAGTCATTGTTGGTCATGGTATTACATTCATAAAGCAAACCAACATCATGTGTGGGGTGTCCATTGGTAAAGTAGGCTACATTGGCTAGATCCATATCGTTGTATCTATTGTCTCGAATGACATTATCTACCCCGCCAAGATTATTCACATAAGTGCCTGTTTTATTTGTGAAAAAGCCAGAATTTTGTATAAAATCATTGTCTTCCAATAGGAAGTTTTCGACGGGGCCTTCTATTCTAGCGCCAAATTGACGTTGCGTGAACCAACCATTCCCAGCAGGCACATAATTTGCGTCAAACTCAAACCGATTGTGACGTATGTCAGCCCCCTGTACTCGGTCGCTATGGACTCCGACACCACATTCTTTAAATTCGGAGTGGTTAACGGTAAAGGGTAGGGTTACCAATCCAAAGGTACTCCCCACTACGCCAATTGGGATATGGGTGAAAGTACTTGAAATAGGAATGCCCCCAGAAACTTGATATTTATCCACCGTAAAGTTTGACCCAAATCCATAGACACCGATTTCTGACATATCTGGAGTTGTTCTTTTATCTTCAAAGCTACAACCTAAGAATTGGACACCTTGCGCCCAATCTAAAGAAACGAACCTAGGGTGAGGAAACGGATTGGTATAACCAGCTGTAGATTCAAATGTACAACGCTCAAATGTACTAGGAAAGGTACCCTGTGATAAACTAACCGAAACCCCATTATCTATAAAGTCAACTTGGTCGCAATTAATTGTGCCGCTATTGTATCCGTATTGACCAAGGACTGACTGAATACCCACTAATGCTTTGGTAACGAGTGCGTCGGGCTTCCCTTCAAAAATAGCTTGGTCATTGAGTCTAACTCCTTTCCATTCAGAATTAAATGCGGTCAAAGTTCCTTCTAATATCACCTTACTATTCGCAAATATATCCAATTCCCCATCCGTACAAAAACGGGCTTCCCCATTGATGGTTAGTGTCGCACCACTTGTTACTTCTACTTTTCCGTAAGGGCCTGGGTAGGCGCTGTTGGGCCAAGTGGTGTTGGTGTTGATGGTGTAGTCGTGGCAGGTGTTAGAGCTAGAGCAGTCATTTATGGCATCGCTGTAAACCAATTGAGCCGTATTCACCCATATCTCGTTAAATTTATTTTTACCGACATTTTTGTGATGAACCTTATCTGAATTGTACACACCAGGTGTATTTTGATTTGCTTTGTACCATGTCTCAAAATCAGCCAAAGAAAGCCCCGTGTTAGGGTCAATCATGTAACAAGCCTTTGTAGCAATAATATTGTCCATATAATTTATGTTAGGGAAATTTCCATCCCCACTGTTAAAAGGAGTAATACTTCCACTACATGACGGACAGTAAGTATTTGGTAATGTAATCCATGGAATTCTTGCAGGAAGCGCAAGCCGTCCAGACGGATTATTAGGGCTACCATTTACCTTGTCAATAAGTGAAATCATTGCATCATAGAACTCCTTCGTCGGAGTTGGTTCGGAGCCGTATGGAGTTAGTCCATCACCACCAGATCCTCCGAGCATAATATCATTCACTCCATAAGTAATGGGCACAAAGGTGATCTCAGGGTGGCTAGCCAAAATACTCGTTAAGCTACCGCCATGTCCCTGAAAATTATCATCATCCATCTCTGTTGCCTTCTCTCCGCCATATCCGCCATTTAAAACAATCGGGTATTGACAACCGTAACTTGCTTTAATTTCATCACTAAATGAAGTAATATTTTGCCACGGGGTCACATCTGCTTTGGTTATACTATTTCCAATAAATAGCCAAATATCATCCCTCTCTCCAGCAGGAGCTTTTTCATATACGTCTAATCGTACTAGCTGTAAATCATTTGTGTTAGTGTTTTCAGTTACCCGAACATAATTAGGTTTATTTTGCGGATCAATATTAAAGACCACATAATTATCTCGCCATTCATTACTATAAGTACCAATTTGACTCCATGAAGTGCCATTTTCGCTAACATCAATTGTGAAATTCTGCAATGAGCGATCGTTATTATTGCGATTTGCTTCATTAAAGGCTCTCCAGTGTAGAATTAACTTGTCAGAATTAGGCGATTTTATAGGAATTTTAAACCATACTGGAGAGTTATTATTCGTTACATAAAAACGAGTAGTTTCTATGCCATCCGTTAAATTTGTGACTGGGTTCCAATTTGGACTTGACGCATTAGTGGTAATATCTTCATTTAACCCATCACTTAGGCTAATGCACCTATTCTTTACTTTTGGAATAGTTACGTTACATGCCACGTTAGCGGACTTAAGTGGAATCACCACAGGAATGGGTGTCAGTGTCAATTCATTTGTCGAAGCATTGAAAACAGTTGATGAAGAGATGTTATTCATGACGTTTTCGTGCCAATCCAATCTGGTAAAGTTTTGATTGGTGTTAATGGAGAGATTAGACGGCAGACCAATGTTTGCTAGTGTTTCGGTGATGGTCAGCGCATTGATATCATTTTCATCTAGTTTGTTGATATTCACTGCATTCCAAGCGACTAGATGTGTTGGGTTGCCGGCATCATCTCCAAACAACATGGCATAGACGCCATTGTCCTCTTCTTTTAAGACTTCTAAATACCTTTTGTCCCCCAAGATATTTACATTTCCTAGCTTTCTCATGGCTGGCATGATGAGCTTTTCTTTATCGAAGTCACTAGTAGAGAAATTGGCTGTATAATAACCTGTATTTCCTGCTGGTTGAATATTTGGTGTGGTTTTATATACTCCACAATTTTGAAACCATATCTCATCGTTGTTCAGGCTTCCATAAATATATCCACTTTCCAACCCATACCGAGCCAACATAAGATATGCTCTAGTCGTATAAAGAGCTTGCGCTTCTTCACCAACACCTTCTTGAATCACCCCCCAGCTGCTTGGAGAATTTGATGTACTTGGAGCGCCATTGGCATCAAGAATAACCCAATATGTAACACCATTTTCAACAACAGGAACCCGACCTGATGGCCAGCCATTAACATAGGCACCATAGCAATCATCACTATTCCAGCCAAATTCTGTCGCTGAAATCTCTAAGCCTGGAGCATTGGTATTTCTCCAATAAACCATACTTTTAATGGTTTTGAAGAAGGAATTTGATGATTCTGGATGTTCTGAAATTAAAAATCTACCTGGATTGTTGTTATTTATATCGTTGATAGAAAAACTATATGGGTGAATATCAATGCCTTTAAGTTGACTCTTGCCAATAGTACTTATCATATCTCCAATATAATCACTTCCCCATGCTCCGCCAGAGCTATAAGCCTGAAAAGCTCCGAGCCATAATTCTATTTCAGTCCCATCATTACTATTTTGATAGTACTCATCCTTTCCTTCAATAAATCCTTCACATACTGCTTTGTATATCTGTGCGTCACCCTTACACCATCCCCACAATTCATTTGAAGTATAAAACCGATCAACTACTTGCGGAAAGTTGCCTCCTGGATCCATTGTTTTTAAAAACTTTTTCATGTAGTCCTTGCCCGCTGCTCTTGCATGATTTACGTCTGTGCCCCATTCACTTGGAGAAAACCACTTACTAGGAAAACCGTGTAGCTTAGCTCCTTCGCCTGCCGATGCAGAGCTAACATAATACCCATCAGCCTTCAAGTGTTTGTAAAAATCTCGAATAGCATACATTGACTTTCTATATGGATCAACATTTATATTGGGATCACAAGCTTGTAAATTGTAAGGCTGATAAATAGATTGATCCTGGCAGGGAAATTGAAACCCTTTCAGCACGCAACCGCCGCAGGGATATGATATGTCGTCTTTCTCATTAATTTTGTTATCACCGTTGACATCGAACACACCCTTTAATGTAAAAGAACCGCAATTATTAACTACTTGCGTTGGACTCAAAGTGTAGGTCGAGCCATTAGAATGAGTATAGGTATAATACGGTGTTTCATAATCCTTATCAATTAAATGAAATAGTCGAATCTTGGGAAAGGTCCTTTTAAAGCTCTCTGCTACAGTAGTATTTACAATCTTTGGGATGGGGGTCTGGTTGGTTGCATACACCTGATCCCAAAAAACATACCCATTTTCATTGACTCCAATCATATCTCGCAACTTAGTTCCGTTGGCAATTTTAGTTCCAATCGTAATATTGTCAGGATCTTTATCAGAATCCGGAGAATAAGAACCACCACTTCTAATTACATAACGCCCTTGGGTTTGGCTAAAAGCCCCCCCCCCATAACAATACTCCTACAAGAAGTAGCATCAAAGGTGGTCGGTGACGAAGAAAAGAAGAAAAGAGATGTGTAATTTGG
>CAMZKG010000231.1 GCA_947311105.1 uncultured Saprospiraceae bacterium | reverse complement strand
TAGCGAAGCTATGGGCTAAAGAAGGTTTGTGGTGTAAATACGGAGGCGTAGCGGGTCACGGTGAAGACTTCTGACGCAGAGTAAGGTGAAATTTGAAGACTATTGGAAGGGATTTCTTTTTATTCAAACAGCTTCAAATTTTGCCTTAATCAAGGAAGACGTTGGAGGCGTGGCAGGCTACGTCGGAGTATTTTTTTTACCGAACCATTGAGAATAAAATTTTGGGAATTCTCCAATTAGGACGCGTATTGACTTTTTGGGGCTCAATCTTAAAAGAATACCGAGCCAGCAGATGAAGCAAGGGGGTTGAGAAAGCTTACCCAAAAACTTTTTAAGTTCTTCTTCTATAAAATGAGTGATTTTGTCTAATAAACACCCCGAAAACCACAGAAATTTCCTAATTTTGGCATCTATTCGGTGAGTAATAGACCGAGTTCCTTTATCACAAAAAGGTCTTTGTATGGACCTGCCAAATTAAATCTTATGAAATTAAAACCAATTTTGACAGTACTCCTGATGGTGTTTTATTTTTCGAGCTTTGCTCAGACAAATAAAATCAAATTTGTAGAGTATGACTTGCCTAATGGGTTGCATGTTATCTTGCATGAAGACCATAAAACACCGATCGTAGCAGTGTCGGTTCTTTATCACGTGGGCTCAAAAAATGAAGCTCCAAACCGTACGGGTTTTGCGCACTTTTTTGAACATTTGCTTTTTGAAGGCTCCGAAAATGTAAAGCGGGGCGAATTTGGAAAGTACATCGAAAATGCTGGGGGGATGAATAATGCCAACACCTGGTATGACCGTACTTTTTATTATGAAGTATTTCCTTCTAATCAAATGAAATTAGGATTGTGGTTGGAGTCTGAAAGAATGTTGCATGCCAAAGTCGATAGTGTAGGGATTGAGACGCAGCGTCAAGTAGTGAAAGAAGAGCGTCGCCAACGTATTGATAATCAGCCTTATGGGACGGTTTTGGAAGAGACGATGAAGCGTTTGATCGTGAAGCACCCCTATCATCATTCTGTTATTGGGTCGATGGAGCATTTGGATGCTGCCGAAGAGCAAGATTATGTGAATTTTTACAAGACCTATTATGTTCCTAATAATGCAGTTCTTTCGGTAGCGGGTGATATTGATATTGCGGAAGCTAAAAAAGAAATTGCGAAGTATTTTGGTACTATTCCGAAAGGGACACGCAAGATGTATCGTCCTAATGTGGTGGAGCCGCCGATGACTAAAGCGATTGTGGATACAGTTTATGATAATATTCAGTTACCAGCGATTATTTTGGGGTATCAGTTGCCTGCACAAGGTACCAAAGATGCGTATGCGGTGGAGATGTTGAATACTTTATTGGCTGGAGGCAATAGTTCTAGATTGAATAAAGCACTAGTAGATGAGCAGCAGAAGGCGGTATATATTGGTAGCTTCCCAATGGCTATGGAAGATATGGGGGCAGGTATTGCTTTTGGTATCGCTAATATGGGGGTTAAGCTAGCTGATTTGTTGGATGGTATGGATGCCGAAATAACGAAAGTGCAAACTGATTTGATTCCTGAAAGAGAGTTTCAGAAATTGAGAAATCAGATGGAAAGTGATTTTGTTCAGGGTAATGAGCGTATGGTTGGTATAGCAGAAAACCTAGCTAATTATTATACTTATTTTGGTGATGCGAATTTGATTAATACTGAATTGAATCGCTACTTGAAAGTCACCAGAGAAGACATTCGTCGGGTTGCTCAAAAGTATTATAACCCAGACCGCCGGGTAATACTTTATTATTTGCCTAAACCAAAAAATCCCTAGTCAATCTTTTTTTGCCGCAAGGTAAAAGAGTGAAACAAATTCATTAAAATTAAAAACAAAACACATGTTTAATAAAATATTTTCGTTGTTAGTTGTGCTGGTGTTTGTGAGCGCATGCTCACCCAAAACGGGCACCATGACACAGCAAACCAAGCAACCTGACCCAGAAGCCTTTCGGAAAAATGCACCGATACCTGGTGCTGCTCCTACGATACAACTAGGTGATTATGAGACCTTTACAATGGATAATGGGTTGAAGGTGATTTTGGTAGAATCGCACAATACACCTGCTGTTTCCTTTAGCTTGAGCATTGATCAGCCTCCTTTTATGGAAGGGCAGAAGGCTGGATATTCAGAAATGGCTGGGGACTTATTGGCAACAGGTACAAAGACTAGGTCTAAGGCCGAGATTGATGAAGCTGTAGATTTTATTGGTGCGACATTGTCGGCGTATTCTAGCGGTGTTTATGGTAATAGTTTGACTAAGCACAAGGATGAGCTATTGTCTTTGATGTCAGATGTGTTGTTGAATCCTACTTTTCCTGAAAAGGAATTAGCAAAGTTGAAGAAGCAAAAATTATCTGCACTTCAGCAGGAAAAAGATGATCCAGGTGCTATTGCGGCTAATGTGGCGGGCGTTTTGGATTATGGTAAAAATCACCCTTACGGGGAAATCGTTTCCGAAAAAACAGTAGAAAATATTACTCGCCAAGATTGTGTCAATTTTTACCATACTTTCTTTAGACCAAATATTTCTTATTTGGTGGTGACTGGAGATATTACATTGGATGAGTTAAAGCCTTTGGCGAAAAAGTATTTTGGTGACTGGAAAAAAGGAGATGTACCCAAAATGGATATGCCAAAAGTTAATTTTCCTGATAAGTCTATGGTCGCTTTTGTGAATAAGCCGGCGGCGGTTCAATCTAATATTAAAATTACTTACCCTTTGGATATAAAGCAAAATTCTCCAGATAGAATCAAAACTCGAGTGGCTAATGCGTTGTTGGGTGGTTTTTTTGGTAGTCGCTTGAACAAAAACTTGAGAGAAGATAAAGCTTATACTTATGGGGCTAGATCTTCGATAGGCGTGGATCGGTATGTTACTTCTTTTAACGCAGGTGCCAGTGTGCGGAATGAAGTAACCGACAGCGCAATTGTCCAATTTATGTATGAAATGAATCGGATGATTAGCGAAAAGCCTGGTGAAGAAGAGTTGAAGCGTGTAAAATCTGTTTTGGCAGGTCAGTTTGCTCGTTCGATGGAGAGTAAGTCAACGATTGCTCGTTTTGCGTTAAGTATGATGAAGTATAACTTACCGAAAGACTACTATGCTACTTATTTGAAAAAATTAGGGGCAGTAACTTCGGATGATGTTTTGGCGATGTCTAGAAAATACATCAAGCCCAATCAATCGTACATTGTAGTTGTGGGTAATCAAGACGATGTTGTCGATAAATTACGTAAAATTGCGCCCGAAGGAGGTGTGCAATTCTTTGATAATCAAGGAAATAAGATTGAACCGCCTAAGCGTTCTATGGAAGGGATGTCTGCGCAGCAGGTGGTCGATAATTACATTAAGGCTATTGGTGGTAAGGCTGCTGTAGCAAAAATCAAAACCATAAAAACGATTGCGGAAGCGAATATTCAAGGGCAGCAGATGAAGATGACTTTTGTGAGTACGGATAATGATCAGTCTAAAGTATTGGTAGAAGCTGGAGGCATGGTGATGCAAAAGATTATCTACAGTAAAGGTGCAGGTGTTCAAGAAGCGATGGGGCAGAAGCAGCCATTGGGTAAGGAAGAAATTGAAGGCTTGAAAGAAAGTGGCGTGCCCGTTAAAGAAGCACATTTTGCGGCGTTGGGGATTAAGTTAGTATTGAAAGGTATTGAAGTTTTAGACGGGGTAGAGGCATACAAGGTGGTTGCAACTAGCCCTTCAGGGAAAGAAACAACTTACTATTTTGATGCTGATACTGGATTGAAAATGCAGGAAATGACTTCTAAAGGCGGAATGACTATTACATCAAAGTATGAAGATTATAAAGAAGTGGACGGAGTGAAGTTTGCTTATAAATTGACTCAATTGGGTGTAGCACCTTTTCCTTTGGAGTTTAAAGTAACGGAAATTAAGACCAATCTTCCTTTGGCAGAAGATGAGTTTAAGTTCTAAGTTGTTGTAAAAATTTAATTGAAAAAGGGTCCAAGTTGTTTGCTTGGGCTCTTTTTTTGATGATTTTATTTGTAGACAGCATTTCTATATCCGGAATATATCAAGTTGTTCTTTTCGGTTGTCGGAATGTGTATATTATTGAGTTGCAACAAAATGGTTTTATTTGTGTTGTCTGCAACAAATTTGTTTATTATTTTTGTGTTTTGGAAAAAAAAATGTATCTTTGTGGTACATTGAAAACTTAAAAATATACAGTATTATGAAAATAGTGTCTTTTTTTTCAGGGGCAGGAGGGTTAGATCTTGGGTTTAAGAAAGCAGGATTTGAAATAATTTGGGCAAACGAATATGATAAAGAAATTTGTGAGACTTACCAAAAAAATCACCCAGAAACATTCTTGGACAAAAGGAGTATTGTGAATATTCCTGCTGATGATGTTCCAGCCTGTGATGGTATTATTGGTGGTCCGCCTTGTCAAAGTTGGAGCGAAGCAGGTGCTGCTAGAGGAATTAAAGATAAAAGAGGGCAATTATTTTATGATTTTATTAGAATCTTGGAAGCGAAACAGCCAAAATTTTTTTTAGCAGAAAATGTAAGTGGAATGCTAATTAATAAGCATAGCGATGCTTTAGAAGGAATTAAAGAGCTTTTTAGAAAAGCAGGTGTCGGATATGAACTTTCTTTTCAGATGTTAAATGCAGCTGATTATAATGTTCCACAGGATAGAAAGAGAGTGTTTTTTATAGGAATAAGAAAAGATTTGGATTTTAAATTTGAATTTCCAACGATAAAATTTCCAAAAATTACATTAAAAGATGCTATTTGGGATTTGAGAGAAGGTGTTTTGCCTGCAAAAGAATATAATAAAACCAATGGGAGTGATTGTAAAATAGTAAATCACGAATATATGATTGGTAGTTTTTCGTCTATTTTTATGTCACGAAACCGTGTTAGAAGTTGGGGGGAGCAATCATATACAATCCAAGCAGGAGGACGACATGCACCAATACATCCGCAGGCACCCAAAATGAAATTTATAGAGCAAAATATTAGAATCTTTGTTCCAGGAAAAGAGCACCTATATAGACGTTTAAGCGTCAGAGAATGCGCGAGAATACAAACATTTCCTGATGATTTTATTTTTCATTACACAAATGTCCCTGCAGGTTATAAAATGATTGGAAATGCGGTTCCTGTAAATTTAGCAAAGTTTTTAGCGGAAAGTATAAAAGCACAATTGATAGCGAATGGTTCTATACCAGAAAAGGCAAAAAATAAAGAAGTTGAAAAATCAAGTGTAGTAATATGACAAATATCTTAGAAGCAATTTGTAATATTGTAAATCAAAACAACTTCAATCTGCGTGCTTTATATTCAGGTAGGAATAGAGCAAATAGTATGGGGGAAGCACTTGAGAAATACATTAAAGATGCTTTTGCGGGTACATTTGACCTGAAAAATGAAGTAGAACAAATGAAGGTGTATAACCAAAAATTTTCTTGGTTAGGTTCTCAAAATAATCCACCTGATATTATGATAAAAGGTGGCGATGCTATTGAAGTTAAGAAAACTCAAAGTGCAAAAAGTAATTTGGCTCTTAATAGTAGCTATCCAAAGGCAAATTTGAGTCGTGCAAGTCCAATGATTACAAAGGGGTGTAAAGAGTGTGAAGAATGGACTACTAAGGATTTGATATACTGTGTTGGTCATGTAACAGATACGGAGTTGAAATCACTTTGGATGGTTTATGGAAATATCTTTGCAGCAAAACAAGAAATCTATCAAAGAATAAAAGACGCAATTTTGGAAGGAACGAAGGTAATTCCAGACGTAGTATTTTCAAAAACAAAAGAATTAGGACGTGTAAATCAAGTTGATCCATTGGGGATTACAAACCTGAGAATTAGAGGGATGTGGCAAATTGAAAATCCAAGAAAAGTGTTTGACTATTTATATGATTCTAAAAATAATGGCTTTGAATTGGTTTGTTTAATTACGAAAGCAAAATACGATTCGTTTAGCAAGGAAAGTAGAAGAAAAATTGAAGAAATTAGGAGTAAGAAAGGGTTTGATATTTTAGAAGTTGAAGTAAAGGATCCTAACAATCCTGTAAAGCTGATTGAGTGCAGGCTGATAACCTATGAGCATTATGACTAGGAGGTGTTTAAAGCGCTTATTATTAAGTCTACTTCGAAAAAGTCAGTTATTTTTTTACTCCTTTCAGTAGCTATTGACTGCAACGACTTTGTGGCTCAGGCTCATTATTGATTGATTTAGTATTTTTTTATTTACTTTCGATGAGAACTAATATGTGGGTTGCTTATCTTCCTTGTTTTGAAAAGTAATTGACCAAAATCCTGTTACCACAATTTGCTTATGGCTTCGAGTTTGGGCTAGGTGGTAGGAAAAAAGTCTACTGTCCTAAGGATTGTTGTATTAAAAATCCCATTGCCACCAAAAATTATAGGATTTGTCCGCTATCAGCGTATTCTCAAAAAGTAGAAAAAAGGTCACTTGAACTTGAATGAGGGCAATCCAAAAAATCCTAAATAATAGACCTAGAAAACGGCTTAATTATAAATCACCTATCTTTGCAATGAAAGAGTTATTGAAAAATCAAAAAGTTGCATTAGTGACTTGAATGCTGCAATCAAAAAAAGCACCACCAAAAAGGCGGTGCTAAAGGGAAAGAAACTTAGGAACTAATCTTAAATTGGGGAAGGAGTCCAGTATTTAAGAGATTCCGTGTTCACATAGTATGTGCCTTTATGCTTCTGCTTCGGCCAATTCTTCCTTTTTGGTAGTTTCTTCTACGTCTGGAGCGACTTCTTCGGGCTCTCCGAGAATGGCTTTTTTGACCAATATCTCTATTTCATCGGCAACGTCTGGATTGTCCAGTAAAAATTGCTTGGCGCTTTCACGTCCTTGTGCAATTTTGACATCTTGGTAACTGTACCATGAGCCGCTTTTGCCAACAATATCGTATTCTACACCTAGGTCGATGATTTCGCCTGTCTTAGAGATACCTTGGCCATAGACCATATCAAACATCGCGATTCTGAAAGGTGGAGCTAGTTTGTTTTTAGCTACTTTTACTTTTACGCGATTGCCTGTTACATTGCCTTCTTTGTCTTTGATGGCTGGACCATTCCGACGGATGTCGATACGGACAGAAGAGTAAAATTTTAGGGCATTGCCCCCAGTCGTTACTTCTGGGTTGCCAAACATGACGCCAATCTTTTCTCTCAATTGGTTGATGAAAATCAAAGAAGTATTGGTTTTGCCAACCACTCCAGTCAATTTTCTCAAAGCTTGAGACATTAATCGAGCTTGAAGTGCCATTTTTGCATCGCCCATTTCACCTTCTAGCTCGGCTCTTGGCACAAGTGCGGCTACAGAATCCACAACAATAATGTCAATGGCGCCAGAACGAATCAGCCCTTCAGTAATTTCTAGTGCTTGCTCACCAAAATCTGGTTGAGAAATCAATAGGCTGTCAATGTCAACGCCTAGTGCTTCGGCATAATTTCTATCAAAGGCGTGCTCCGCATCAACAATCGCAGCGGTTCCGCCTTGTTTTTGGCATTCTGCAATGGCGTGGATCGCCAAGGTGGTCTTGCCAGAAGATTCTGGACCATAGATTTCGGTAATTCTTCCTTTGGGAAAGCCACCTACACCTAGTGCGATGTCTAATCCTAATGACCCAGTAGAGATAACAGGTACATCTTGAATTTTTTTCTCTCCAAGACGCATGACGGTTCCCTTTCCGTAAGTCTTGTCTAGTTTGCTCATGACTAGTTCGAGCGCTTTGAGCTTGGCATCAGTTCCTTTTGACATTTTTCCAATTTTTAAGTTCCTAAATGGAAACACATTAGTTTTTTTGCGAAAGCAGATATGTAGATATCAAACAAAATCGAAAATAATAAACATTGTGTTTCTTTTGATAGTGCAAAGTAAAACGAAAAGTTTTAAATAAGCAAGTTGTTTGTAATATTTTTATAAAAAAAGTCAAACAAAAAAATAATTCTATTGATAATCAGGTAGTTGTGAGCGCTTGTAAAAACAAAATGTTTTGAAAAGTTGTTTTCTTTTTGTTGAAAAGGCAGTTGATATTTTGGCAGACTAGTTCGACATAGCCTGCCCCGCTTCCATTTGCTGCCTTGATTAAGACAAGATTTGAAGTTATGTGCATCAGATTTGGTTTATTGCTAGCGGTCTTCAAATTTTACCTTACTCTGCGTTCACAAATTCCAGCGGGACTCGCTATGCCTTACCATCTAGCTATGTTTTAGTTCAATGACAAAATTCATCAAAAAATAATTAGGCTTTTTTCCGATAAAAGCGGTATATTGAGTTGGATTATTTATTTCACTATGAAAAACAAACAAAAATGAGATTAATTCTACTCTCCTTCTTTTCTTTTTTAGTTGTGGGTCTTTTTGCGCAAGCGTATGAAGGGCCTTATCCAGAAATAACTAACGGTTATGGAGCATTCGGCAATCATCCGATTGCGGAGAAAAAATTTGATAATCAATATTTGTTGAGTCTTGGGTACAATCACGGAGATGATGGCGTAGAAATCACGATTCGCTATGCTTCAGATATCCAAGGGCCTATGTCGACGGTCTTATTTGCATCAGGATATGGCCAATACGATCCTTATACTTTTGATAAGCTATTGGATTTTATTGCCAAGAAGGGGTATTGTGTGGTGTTTACGCCATATCCAACGAATACAAGTTGGGCAAATGCGTTATATAATGGTATGAATCAAGCCATCGACGAAAACAGTGGTGTTAATGCAGGCGATTTGAACATCATAGAAAAGTCAAAGATTGGATTTTTTGGGCATTCGTTGGGTGCAGGAGATATTTATTGGTTGGGGCACAAGTTTTATGTGGATCACGGCTATGGGAGTAATGGTAAGTTTTTATTTGCTAACTCAGGATGGATAGGTTTTAATATGACGGAAGCCTATTTGGCGGACTATCCTAGTGACTGTCTATTGCGTGTGCAGGTAGGGCAAGAAGAAGACTATGATCCTAATATAAACCCTACAGGCGATACAAGTCCAAGAATTCAATATTACTTATTTCATCAGATTAATATTCCGGACTCCAACAAAAATTATGTAAGAATATTGAGTGCAGATCAAGCTAATTATCATTATTCTACGCATCATGATATGGTAACAACATCAGCTGCTTACAATGCTATGGATTATTATGCGATTTTTAGGCCTTTGGATGCGATGATGGATTATGCCTTTAATGGAGTGACGGCGGCAAAGGATATTGCCTTAGGTTTTGATCTGAGCATGGGGTCATTGCCTGATTTGGATCCAGATTATAACACGTTTGTTTTTGCTCATCCTGAAAGTTCTTATAAATATCCTTGTGATGTAGCTGATAATCCTTTTAAAGATCAGTGTCCGGCTGCTCCGTTACCTATAGAAGTATTGGAGCCTTTGAGTGCTCGTTTAGAAGGGCGTCAAGTGCGCCTTGCGTGGGCTACTGCTATGGAGCATAACAATAAGGGATTTGGGCTTCAGCGAAGTAAAGATGGATTGACTTGGACGGAGATAGGATGGGTTGAAGGGCAAGGCACCACGTCAGTTGCCAAAGAATATCGAGTAGTAGATTCAGCACCAAAGGAAGGGATTAATTACTATCGCTATGAGCAGGTGGACTATGATGGGCACGGTACTTTTTCGAATGTTGTTTCGGTGCCTTATGAATCATTGGATAAGGAGATGCGGCTTGCGCCAAATCCAGCGGTGGGCGAAGTAGCTATTTTGACTACATCAGCCGATAAGATTGATCATGTGGTGATTCGTACCCTTGCGGGAAAAACAGTCAAAACCTTTGGGGTAGGTGCTAACCATTTGGATGTCAGTGGTTTACAATCTGGAGCCTATGTCGTATTTATTCAGATTGGTGGAGTTGTTGTAGAAAAAATGTTGATGGTGCTTTAGTGGGCTCGCTTCGCTCCCTGTTGGTCTTTGGTGCTGCCGCAGCGACATGCTTCTGACCCAATTGCTAGACACCCGAACGGCCGTTCGGCTCAATATCCCACGCTCTAGAAACTAGTAACCAGCATCCAGAAACTAGTAACCAGACACTAGTAACACGATTGCTAGACACCCGAACGGCCGTTCGGCTCAACATCCCTAAGCCTTCACCTTTTTAACCTTTAACCTTTAGAATAAGTTTGGTGGTAGGGCTACTGATGTTAAGTCGGCTCAATTTTTCAATTATCTGTTCAGCATTTTTCTTTTGACGGTTACTTGGTAGTCCATATAATCTGTTGGATACTTCTATGGAGTTATAGTTGACCTTGACGTTAATTGTTTTGCCATCACATATCAAGTCATAGGCATTGCCCCATAAAAGAAACTCTTTTTCTGATTTTGCTTTAATCGTTATAATTTCTGAGTTGTAGCGCAATCTAGCGGTTTCTTCTGCTTCTGCTTCTTCTATTATAGCCGGCATTTGGCATTCCATGTTCACGGTAAAAAAGTCTAGTCTGTTGAAATAGTCTCGTTTAGGTACAAGAATAGTAATATCTTCCTTAGACTTGTTTATTATCTTTATAGGCAAGTTTATCCAACTTGAAGATTTTGCATTGACTTTACCAGTCATGATTTCTATAGAAATTTTATTATCAGGTTTGTTTAAGTTCTTTACGGTACTACAAGAAGAAATAAGTCCTAAAAGTAGAATCAATGCTGCGAAGCTCTTTATTTTGTTATTCATGATTACACTGAAGTTTAACGGTGATTGTTTGGGGCTAATTTTGTCCAAAGATAAGGTGTTGGGTGGTAAAGTTGACTGGTTTGTGGTTACTTTTCTGTCAAAAAATATACCATTTTTGGTTTACTAGGCCTTGCCTTGCAAAAGCACAATCGCCTAAAAATCCTTCTATTCAGGTAAGAGTAAGGGTTTGGGAAGCCTTGCCAAGAATATCGTTCAACTGACTAGCGAGATGGTTTTGCTAGCCGAACAAAAAGAAAATTTGTTGAGTGATAAATTTTGGCTGGTGCTCTTTTACCGTAAGAGCATGGGGAAACCTTACCAAGATATCCTATTTGAACCAGATAAAGCAAAAACTTGTAAATCTCTATATCTCTAGTTCATCCAACCAGACCGCCATTTCATCAAATACAAGTCAAACCTGCTTGAATCACTAGTAATTACCATGTTAGTGGCGGGGTCTTTGTGCCTATTATAGAAAATTGGACAGACCTGTTCACTGCGAAGCCTAAAACTAGGATTTGCCGACAGGTAGAAAAAAAAACGTTATGAATAGATTTATTTTGGTACTTGTGGGTAGTTTTTTGCTGCAAACGGTCATTTTTGCGCAAGCGAATAAGAAGAAGTCGTTTGTTAGGCAATCGGGACAGGTGTCTATATCATATAATGGGTATGATGCCCAAGCAATAAACTATCCTACTTTTAGACCCCGCTACGAATCCAATATAATGGCACTTAATGCCAATTATAATATTCAGATTGGTAAGTATTTTTCCTTGCCTTTTGGAGTGCACATCAGTAATCGTAAGAAATCATATAATCTGCCAGAGTTGCCACAGGAAAATTTAGTGACTTACGTCCAAAATCCAAGAAATAATATACATATCGACCCTACCTATAAATGGGCAAAGTTGCACTTAGGTACGCATACACCGCAATATTCAACATTGACTACAGGCAATATTCAGGTTTTTGGTGCTGGGTTTGAGTTGACGCCGGGCAAGTTTATCCTTTCGGGAAACTATGGCAAATCGCAAATCGCCATAGAACCAGATTCTCTACTAAATATCCAAGGGGCATACCGACAAGAATTGTGGGGCGCACGGATTGGTTTTGGAGATGTCAATGGCTCTAAATTTACTTTGAATTTAGTGAAAGTACAGGATGATCCGACTTCAGTTATCCAACAACCCATCGGCTTAACACCAGCTGAAGGGCTTACTTTTTCGCCGTTGGTTGAGTTTAAGTTAGGGAAAAAAATAAAAATTAAGACAGAAACGTCTGGTTCTGCTTTTACTCAAAATACGCTTTCGGATTCTATTCCATTTCATAATGAGACACTAGATATGGCTCGTAAGTACTTTACAATCAATGCTTTATCTAAGTTTGATGTGGCTCATGAGAGTCGCATTGATTATCAAGCAAAGCATTTTGGTATTGGTGGAGAAGTCAAGTTTGTGGGACCTGGCTACCGCCCTGCGGGATATTATGCGATGGAGACAGATTATCTTGATTATAAGGTGAATACGAAGTTTGATTTATTAAAAAAGAAAATCAATTTTGTAGGAACTATTGGATTGCGAACCAATAACGTCCGCCAAACCATCATCCAAACCACTCAACGAATTATCGGAGCGACGTCCCTAAAATTAAAGCTATCTAAGGCTTTCTCCATCATGGCTTCGTATGCTAATTTTGGGATGAATAACAACTCCGCTAGTTTTTATCAGAGAGTTGAATATGTAAATAATTCTATCCGAATAGCTCCTACACTTCGATTTAAAAGACCGAATGTACAGCATCAAATTAGTGCTGGCTGGAAAAAAGGAAAGTTTAAGCAATTTGATGTCAATGTATTGGATTATACCAATCGAAATACACAAAGCTTTAATGCCAATTATCGGGCTAGGTTTAAGCAAATTCCTTTGACAGTTGGATTGTCGGGATTGTATTCTGAAAATAAATCTACTATTTCTAATTTTAACTTGATGAATATGGGTTTGAATCTAAGCTATAAACTATTTAATAAGAAATTAAAACCTAGCTTGACTATAGCCTATTCTCAATTTGAAAGAGATGGTTTTTCGCCCAGTAAAAGAGTCAAAACCCAACTCAAAATGAAATACAAAGTAAACAAGAAACTAAATATTAAGATGGGTTATACCATTAATTGGAATCGCTACGGTACTGCACGACCAGGTGCAGAGTTGATAGAAAACAAATTCCAAACGACCATTTCAAAAAAATTCTAACAGATGAAGCAATTAGACATTAAACGCCTATTCGGTGTACTATTATTTATTGGCCTGTCGGTCACTGTTTTTGCGCAAGCATCCGTGACGCTAGATGTCGATCCATATCCTACGCCCCAGTTGGCGTTATGGGCTGATCATCAAGAAGTTGCGATGCTTACAGTAGTCAATACGGATCCTGCTTTGGAGGGTACGGACTACATCATAAAAACTAAAATGTTTTTAGATGGAAACCTAGTTTTGGAGACCAATAATGATGTGGATGTCCAAGCCTTCGATTTAGGAACTCAGACGTTTTTGGCGGATGAAATTATCCCTTACTCGGCGTTGATATTTCATGATAATAATTTTAAAAATCAATTGATACAAACAGGATTATTGCCTGCGGGGCAATATGATTTTTGTGTGAGTTTGCTTAATTTAGATGGGACTACCGTTTCGACACCTGCGCCAGTCTGTGAAATTATGACAATCACATCCTATACTATGCCAGAGTTGATTAGCCCTGCATCTGCTCAGAACTTCTTGTTTACATTTGTAGATGGAAGCTTCTCGTCCATATTGGTGCCGGATATTACTTTTACATGGTCGCCATTGACCCCCGATCCGCCGCCTGCTGATGGGGTAAAATATATATTTACGTTGATGGAAGTCTATGACTACCAAACACCAGGACAGGCTTTTCATGTGAACTATCCATTGATTGAAGAAGAAGTAAATGCGACAGAATTTAATTGGCCATCAGACCTTGATGCACCAGAAGACTCGACTGGGTTTGTGTGGAGTGTAAAACCCGTGACGCTTGATGATAATTTGTATTATTCAGCGAATAATGGTTTTGTAGAGCCTAGCTTCTTTTGGCTGGGGCAATCGGATAGTGTGGAGATTCCAGATTGTAGTTGTACCAATGGACTTCCAGAGCCGGGGCTGACTATTTCTCAACCAGAACCCACTTATAATCCAAGAAAATTAGAGTTGAATGGTGTCCTTGATATTGTCAATTATATTTTTGATTGCAATGATAATTTAAGCGATGCTTCGCATACTATTACGACAACGATTAACTGGGATAGTGACCATGATGCAGAGTCAATTGTCAACAATGGCCCCTTTGTTCATCAATTTAGTGAGACGCACGAAATACCTGATAAGTTTTGTATTGATATCGAAGTAAGACCCAAGCCTGGATACAATGGCGGTCAATGTAATAAGCAATATTGCGTGGATGTGCCCCAAGCCTATCAGGATCTAAATATCGGAGGAGTAACTACTGGTACGATCTCGTCAAACGATACCATTTATGCGGGGCAAAATGGAGAATTTGCAGTCGCGTTGACGGAAGTGGCAGGCACTCCAAGTAATTATTCGGGAGAAGGTACGGTATATGTGAGTTGGATGAATGCACCTGTAAACGTTGAGTTTCAAGGGATTACAGTGGATTCTACCAATCGTTTGATTACGGGAGTTGTTTCCGCAAGGCAATATGATGGCGCTCCGCAATTTCCGGCGGATATGGTTGCCAATGCCGTTTCAACGGGTAATTGGACCAATGGCTTAGTGGATACACTAGTGGAATGGATGGATGCACAAGGCACGATTGTAATAGATAAAGATGGCCCTGCTTTTGTGGCCAATCCGATTAGTGTTCCTTACGGAATAAAGTTTCCTACGGATGATACTTTGGCGGTTACGGAAATTATTTTCGAGCCCAATAAAGCAGAATTGAGTGTCATTGCGCGTAAGCGATTAGAAGGAGATTGGGCGCAAGACCAGACGGTAGGTTTTCGTGTAAAAAATGTTCATTTTAACCAAAATGATATTGTAATGCCGCCAGAGCGATTAGAGCTAATTGAAGACGTGACAGTTGGAAATTTGAATGGAGAAATTAACTTTACTTTCGTAAAACCAACGGGACCGACAGGAGGGTGTTATATACAATGGGATGAGAATGGTTTTGACCATTTTGGTATTGAAATCAATGCTAATTTCACAAGAGACTGGTTGTTACCCGTACCTGATGATGGCGAAAAAGTAGCGGCTAATTTTGTCGGTACCGCATCTGCTTGGGATGATATTCTATTGGTCGGTAATTTGCCCCAGGCTGAATTTGTCAAAAGTGATAGTATGACGCTTGAAGTGTCTAATATTACCATGGACTTGTCTGATATTCAGAATCCGCCAGGCATTGTATTTCCAACAAACTATCCTGGTGGAGCAGAGACTTCTAATTTGTTTAGGGGCTTTTATATGCAGTCTTCTACTTTGAGTATGCCAAGAAGCTGGGAGACTCATAGTGGAGGTCCGCCAAATCTTACTGTGCAAAACCTAATTATCAATAGCACTGGATTTACTTTTTATGCTGCTGCTACAAACGTCATTCAGTTTCCCAACGCATCAGTTGCAGATTTAGGGATAAGTATAGATACTGTTTATTTTGATATGGTGACCAATACGATGACAGATGCAGGAGTAATTGGAAAAATTGGGCTACCTGTTGCCAAAGGTGATTCTATGCAAAATCCACTGCGATATTCTGCGATTTTTAGTAACGCACAGACACCGGCAGAACATGATAATTTTCAGCTAACCATTGAGCCTTCGGGGCCGATTTATTCTCACCTGTTAAAAGGAGATTTGACATTGGAGCCTACTAGTCACATCATTGCCTATGTAGATTCCACAAAAAAGACCTTTGAATCTAGTCTGAATGGCTCTTTGGTGTGGGAAAATAAAAAGCTAGGACCGATAAAAAATGTTAATTTTGATATTGGTTTTGAAAATTTAACCTTTGACTATAACTCGTCCCAGCCGAATAACAAATTGCATTTTTCTGCTGGCCAGTGGTCTTTTGCCAGTCCGCAAAAATCAGTAGCAGACTTTCCGGTTACCATTGAGAATATTAACTTTCAAGGGCTGAATACTGGGCCCAATCAATATGTACATGGAAATTTGAATTTTGATTTAGTAGTCAATTTGACATCGGATATCGGTGGTCGAGCTACCATGGGGGTTGAGTTTTCGGTAGATAAAAACACTGCTTCCAATGCGACCAACAAATTTGTGCCGAAGTATTTGGGGACAGGAATTTCAACGATAGATGTTTATGCACATTTGGCCGCGGTTTCGATTGATGGTTCTATTGCCTTCCGGAATGATGATCCTGTGTATGGAAATGGATTTAAGGGTAACCTGTCAGCCAGCTTCAAAACACCAAGTGTGGCGATTAATGCCTTGGCAGAATTTGGTAATACTAGCTACCAGCATTCACAGGCCTATCGGTATTGGAGAGTAGAAGCAGATGCGATATTCTCACCAGGTTTACCATTTTTGCCAGGTGTCGCTTTTTATGGATTTGGTGGTGGTGCTTTCAAGAATATGGAAGCTACAATAAGTGGGACGTCCTATGCTTTTACGCCACATTATGGCAATTGGGGCTTGCGTGTAAACGGCGTAATAGGCACCACGCCTACACCGAAATCATTTAATGCAGATGTAGGGTTGTTAGGTCAGTTTTCAAGCTCTGGTGGCTTGGTGAATATTGGATTTACAGGCGCTTTTTATGTAGGGGCTCCATTGACTCCTGCATCGGCCAGAAACAAGGCTCAGGTAAAAGGAAGTGTGATTGCGGATTATAATTTTCCGGATAAGCATTTTTATATGGCTGCTAATGCAGATATTAACTATGCCCCGACTGTCTCGGGCAATAACTTGAACATGGTGCTGGATGTTAATGGAAAAACCAATAAATGGTTTTTAAAACTTGGAGAACCTAATAATACTAATAATGTCAATGTCTTAGGGATTAATTTATACAGCTATTTGATGGCTGGTAATGACATCGATCCACCATCTGGTGGCTTTACGCAGACATTCAAGGATGGCTATAATGCTGTTTTTGGATATGCTCCAACTGTTCCAGGTTCTACTGGCGTAAATTCTAATTCAGCTACAGGCAAAGGTTTTGCTTTTGGGGTTGGGATGGAAGTCAATAAGAATGTTAATAAGAATATTACTGGTAAATATTATATTGATTTGGGCATTGCCGCAGGGGCAGAAGTCAACCTTAGTATGATGGAATACAATGGTCAAAATTGCGCCAATACTTCGCAAAGAATAGGACTGAATGGTTATCGGGCAAAGGGAAGTATCGGCTTCTACGCAGAAGCTAATGCTCAAGTGCAAAAGATAAATGGTGGTAATGTGGTTCAGACATGGGACTTGGCTACCGTTAAAGCGGGTGGATGGTTGATAGGGCAGTTCCCTAGACCTACTTATGTTACAGGAGCGGTAGATGGGTATGTTCAAATAGGGCAATCAACAACTTGGACTCACCTTTTTGGGGATTGTAAAAAGTGTGGCGGTGCTTACCATCTTAAGCATTCAAAGCAGTGGACTTCTTGTGCTCATCCACATGTGAGTTACTTAGTTAACCAAAGTTTTCATTCGGACTTTGAGTGGGGGGACAACTGTGGCTCAAGTGATACGCAGTCTCCAACAGACTCGGGACAAACTTATGCTCAAGGAGATGCTGCGGCCGATCAGCAGAATAAGCTTATTCAGTATGTGCATCCGTTGGGGACTTATAATTACCCACTAGAAAAGCCTTTTGCTGTAAAATATGGATTACCGTTAGATAAAAGTTTTGATGTCTCTGAGCAACAGTCAGATGGTAGTATTATTAATAGAACCTTCAAATTAGTTACTTCGGTTTCTTTGACTGAAGATGGTGCGCCTAGGCTTGTAAAAGAAGATGAAAGTATTCTTGGAGAGTATCTTTATACCAATAGTGTATTGCAATCTATGTCAAGTATGGGGGCTATTGTGCCTCCAGTTTTGCCATCTTCTTCAACTAATGGAGCACAAGCGTCCTCCGCTTCAAAAGGTGGTGGACAGGCTAATAGCAATGGACCAATCACGAATTATCCAATGACAGCTAGTAAATTCCAACCAGCTAATACGCAATCTACACCACCACCGCCACCAGCTCCCGTAGTAAATCATTTGATTAGTGACAAAACATATAAATTGACTGTTACGGCAACGCTAAAAGAGTATAAAAACAATACCTGGCAAAATGCTTTAAAGGCCAATGGTAGCGTAGTTTCAGAGACGGTTACCAAGACCTTTGTCACAGGGCCAATGTCTTTAGTGGCAAATGGTAGTGGCTCTACAAAATAAATTCAATTTTTTCCGTAAGGAGACCTGTAGCAGGGTTTCCTTGCGGAAAATATTTCCCAATTAATGAAAAAAATAATCATGAAAAAATATATTTTCTTACTAATCACCTTACTTTCTTCTGTGGCTATTTTTGCGCAAGCAGAAAAACCGGAAGCGCATATCAATACGCTCGGGCGCTACAAAAATGGAAAAGTAGAACTACGATTTTTGCCAGACAAAAAGCAAGTTTTGGCTGACGGAATAAAGGATGGATTTGTGATTCAAAGGGCACTGTTTGAAGAGGATGTTTTTACCTTGGAAGATTTAGATTTTAAAACTATAGGTAAATCTAAGGCTTTTACACCAGCTAAATGGAGCAAAGCCATTCGGAAGGCTACAGGTAAAACTAAAGACTTATTGCAACTTGCCAAAGATTTTTCGGAGAATTTAGACAAATCATCTGGAGGTACATTTTCTTTGGATGATGGCATTAAGGAGCTGAAAAATGCAAAAGCAAAAGAAGATTTCGAATTTATGATTTTTGGTATGAGTGCTTTGAGAAATACAGAAGTAGCGCAGGCTGTGGGGATTAGTTTTGATGATCCTAATGTGCGCCCTAACCAGCGTTATGTTTATCGTGTACTTCTTGCGAAAAATACTACAAAATTTGATATTCATTCGGAGCCGACCTTGGTTCAGACTAAGGAAGTCGTCTATCAAGAACGAGATATTTATGTAAAGCTAGGGGATACTAAGTTGAGCTTTCAATGGGAAGAAACAGATGGAGTAAGTGGGGTGCTCGTAGAGAGAAAAGACCCCAATTCTAATCAATGGAAACTTTTAAGTGAAACTCCTGCTTATAATTTGTTGAATGGAACGAATAATGCCTTTTTGGATACTAGCTTGGTGAATTATCAAAAATACGAGTACCGATTTTTTGGATTTACTCCTTTCGGAGAAAAAGTACAGTTTGGGCATGCTGATGGGATACCCCGTGACTTGACCCCACCACAGTCCCCGACTTTTGTAAAAGCAAAACACGAAAAGCCCAAAGAAGTGCATCTTGAATGGAAATTGGACAAGCCAATGGAGTCTGATTTTCAAGGCTTTATAGTAGCTCGTGGACAGACCAATAAAGGGCAGTTTGAGATAATTTCTAATGGTATTTTGCCTTCTAGTCAGCATGAGTTTGTAGATACTTCTTTTGTGCCGCACAAGCCCAATTATTATGTGGTGCAGGCGATAGATACTAGTGGAAATATTAGTAGTGCGACGCCATATTTTGTGACATTAATAGATTCTATACCACCTGCACAGCCAAAATTTGTCTCAGGTATTATTGACTCAAATGGAGTAGTGACCATTACGCTAGAATTAAATAAAGAAGAAGATTTAATGGGGTATCGACTATTTCGGGCTAATGGAGCAGAGCATGAGTTTTCGGTGATTAAAGAAGGTTTTAACCCAGAAGATTTGATTATAAAACCTGTTCAAGTTGTTTTTTATGATACCGTTACGTTAAAGTCCTTGACGCCCAATATTTTTTATAGAGCGAAGGCGCTGGATTATAATTTTAATCAGTCAGCGTTTTCTAATGTGCTGAAAGTCAAGAGAGTAGATACAATTCCACCAGTAATGCCCGTGTTTAAAAAAGTGGTTGTGGGGACGGATCAAGTAGTATTGAATTTTGCGCCTAGTTCGAGTGTAGATGTGGTGGCGCATTTTTTGTATCGTCGGACGAGCAGTAGTGAACCATGGGAAATTATCGCAAATATTCCGAAAGGTCAAAAGAAATATGTAGATAAGGCAGTCAAGCAAAAAGTAAAATATTATTATAGTTTGCGAGCCAAGGATGATAGTGATTTGTATTCGGAATATGCTTTTCCAGTAGTGGCACGGCCGTATGACAATGGTGTGCGCCCTGTGGTTACAGATTTGAAAGTGGAGAAGCTAGAAAAGGAAACTTTGCTAACTTGGAGCTATCCTGAAAAATACAAAGAAGTGGTTTTTATCATTTACAAAAAAGATAAAAAAGGGCGTTTGAGAAGGCTTGTTTCCACCGATAAAAAGCAGCTTAGAATTCAAAAGAAAATGAAGAAGGCAGATTTCGCTGTTAAGGCATTTACTAGAGATGGAGGGGAGTCAAGAGTTAGTGATGTGGTCAGTTACTTGGATAATTAGAAGTGAGGTCTAAATAACTGAAGCTTAGGAGCCTGATTCCATAACTATTTGGCAAAAAAATCGTAATAATAACCAACAGTCAACTTAAAATCAGCCAAATTGCGATTTGTCCAAACAGTCTTATTTTTAATATGGATTATTATCCCGGTATTAGCGCAAAAAACTTTGCATTTTACCACGGATAATGGGCTCCTGAGCAATCACATCTATAGAATTGCTCAAGACTACGACGGGTTTATTTGGTTTTTGTCGGATAAAGGTATGATGCGGTATGATGGGTTTGAGTTTCGTAATTTTACGACTCGAGATGGGCTCCCGTTAAATGATATTTGGGACATTCGGTTTACACCAGATGGTAGGGTTTGGTTCTTTACTAGAGCCAATAAGCTCGGATATATTGAAGGGGAACGGGTTTTTGCTTTTAGTAATTCGGATTCTACCCAAACAATGAATCCAAGTGTTATTTTTCAAGATGGCAATTCCATTTCTTTTTTGAATGGTCTGAATTACTATAAATTGTCAGAATATCCTTCTGGGACAAATCAACCAGAATGGATAACTATAAAAGATAGCCTAGGCACTAAGACGGATATCTTTAGGCAGATTAATCAAAAGATAGCCACATCATATAGTGGGCAGATTAATGATAGTCTTTTTCTCTCTCTTGGGGAAAATAGCTATTTTCTTTATAATAGTCGTACGGGGCATCATTTTTTTCATAGATATGAAGAGTATCATCCAGATTTGGTTGATGTGAAGGCAATGAGATTTTGTGTTAGTAATAACATCATTCAAATATCTGGGGCGGGATTTACTGCCACGATAAATAATAGAGGAGAGCTAGAGAATATATCTACTGAATTGGGCAAATATGATTCGCATAGTGGCTTTGTGGATAAGAATAATAATCTTTGGATGGCGACATTGTCGAATGGCGCTTTTATGATCCCCACATCAGTTCGAGCTGGGCATTATCCAATTATGGCGAAAAAAGTCAGCCGTTTAAATATTTTAAATGGACGGGTCGTTGCTTCGGTATTTAATCAAGGTTTTTTTGTTTATAATTCATCTACAGGAAAGTTTGACACCTTATTAAAAGGGAAAGGCTCCATTTATTCGGGAGTGAGCCTAAATGACTCTACTCAACTATATCTGACAGATTATAAGTACGTAAAGGTTTCACATGGAGCAAAGAAAGAGTATGCTCGCGATTTTGAAAATCCTTCGATTTTTAAAGCTTTGGTCTATCATGATACTTTATTTGGTTTAAGTTCAATGGCAATGATGATGGCAGATATGCCTAATTTAGATTGGCAAACAAAGGTAATGTCCATAGGGTTGAATGATTTTGTAATATTTCAAGGTCGGCTTATCTTAGCGTCATCATCAGGACTGTTAGAATATAAAGATGGGCAGATTAAAAAAATACAATTTAAAGGAACTATCTTTGATAAACCTTGTCTCTCTCTTGATGTTAGTCAGGGTCATTTGATGGTCGGTACGGATGGATTTGGCGCATATATAACTGATCTAGAGTCGGTTATGAGTTTGTCACAGGCTGATTATTTATCTGTTACGTCTATTTTTTTACAAAAGAATACCTTTTGGTTGGCGACGAATTCAGGCGTATTGGAATATGATTTTTCTAGCGATATCCCAAGATTTGCAAAAAAATATTCAATCAATGATGGCTTACTTTCCAATAGTGTATCGGATATGGTGGTTTGTGATAATCGTTTGATGGTTTCGTCAGAAAATGGGGTTTGCTTAATTCCTTTGACATCTGCTTCGAATGATGAGCGCATTCAAAATATTTACTTTAAAAGTGTTCGGTATAATCAGGATGCTTTCGCAAAAAATGATCACTTTCCTTTTGTCGCAAACAATCAATTGCATGTGAGTGCGGGCACCGTAGATTATACTATTGAAAGAAAAATGGCGTATGAGTATCGACTGCTACCGATAGTAAGTACCTGGCAAACTGCTTCTACACCTGATTTTGGTTTCAGAAATTTACCACCCAATAAATATCAGTTGGAGATAAGAAGTGGTGCTTTTAGCAAGATGATTAATTTTGAGATTACGCCATTGTGGTATCAGACGACTCTTGCGAGAATAGGATTTGGATGCTCTGTTTTTCTATTTATTGTATGGGCTTCAAAACAATATAATCGCAGCCAATTGATAAAGCAGGAGCATAAATTATCTATCCGTCGAAAAGAAATTGAGCAGGAATTGTATGCCTTGCGGAGTCAGATGAATCCCCATTTTGTCTTCAACTCTCTGAATGCTATTCAATATTATATTGCCAATAATGACTTATACCTTTCGGAAAAATACTTGGTCATGTTTTCTCGTCTAATCCGAATGTTTTTTAATTTTTCGCGCAAGCGGACCATTCTTCTCAAAGAAGAAATAGAATTATTAAATAGTTATTTGGAGATGGAAAAAATGCGCTTTGGTGACAAGCTTGACTATCATTTTTATATTGATTCGTAACTGTTTAGGTCAATAAGCACAAATATACGATTTTTTTTTTAACTTTGCACTAATTAAACCCCTTATTTTGATTCTACCAGACAACATAGAAGCGTGTCATAT
>CAMZKG010000230.1 GCA_947311105.1 uncultured Saprospiraceae bacterium | reverse complement strand
TTTGGACCTTTTGATTACAATACCGAGCAAAGCATCACGCTACCTGCCGATGGCGTGGAATACACTTTGACTTTTGTGGATAGCGAATTAGATTATTGCTCGCAGCAACAGTCCGTTAGTCAAGTGCCCTGCTCCAATGCTTGCGCTTTGTCCATTGATAATATCACTATTGGCGATTGTAATGATAATGGCACATCCGATGACAATACGGACGACACTTACGTGGTCACTTTTAACGTAAGTGCCACCAATTCAGGGACTTCCAATACCTACTCCGTTAGTGATGGCACTAATAATTTTGGTCCTTTTGATTATAATTCCGAGCAGAGTATCACGCTCCCTACTGATGGCGTGGAATACACTTTGACTTTTGTGGATAGCGAATTGGATTATTGCTCGCAACAACAGTCCGTTAGTCAAGTGCCCTGCTCCAATGCTTGCGCTTTGTCCATTGATAATATTACTGTTGGCGATTGTGACGACAATGGCACACCGTATGCGAGCCTAGACGACACCTACGCTGTCACCTATAATATCCTTGCGGAAAATCCAGGCCCATCGAACACATACCAACTAAAGGTCGGAAATCAACTACTAGAATCCTTAAAATACAATGTCAATCACCAAGTGGATTTAGCCGCTAATGGTTTGGAATACAAAATGGTTTTTTCGGATAGCGACAAGACAAATTGCATTGTTGAGCAGCGCATCAGCCAAGCCCCTTGTTCGGACAAAATAAAAGCGGACATATTCATCCCCAATGTATTTTCACCAAACGATGACAACATCAACGACTACTGGAAGATTTACCGTTCAGATAGCCAAATAAAAATCCTTTCCTGCCGCATTTACGACAGATGGGGCGACAAAGTATTTGAAGTATTAAATGACAATCGCTTCACCTGGAATGGTCAATACAAAGGACAAATCGTACCCAATGGCGTGTATATCTATGCCATCGAATACCTGACGCCCGATAGCGCTAACGTTAAATTGGCAGCGGGGGATTTGACGGTGGTGCGGTGAGCTGGCTTGGTGGTTTAGTGATTGGTTTTTCGCCGTATTACATACCAACCTTTACTCCCACTTTTGTTAGCATTCGTGGGATAACCTAGTTTTAGAAAGGAGATTTTACATTGTGATTCATTTTCTTTGGGAACGGTAAAGTGGTATAGATAACTTTTGGGTTTAGTGAAGCTTAGTTTCAATCCATTTTCCTTGAACTTGATGACTTCATCACCTTTATTGAGATGATAATATCCCGTTCCCGCCAAAACACGAGGAATCGGGGTATAAATGATAGTTTCACTGACACAATCCTTATGAAACGCCAATGTTTTAATTTTTTGGGGCACATATTCTAAAGTTTCTTCTAACTGCCCATTATACTCTTCTTGGGTAATCCACCCTGAAAGTACTTTGTTCGCTGCATCTTCCAATAAAATCAATTGATTGTACTTACGCGGATAGGGCTCAAAATTTCTTTGCTTGTTTTCATCCAGTTGAAAATAAAAGTAGTCATGTAAATACATCAACACCCAATCACCGTTGATTTTCATGTAAATTGGATAAAAATCATGTTTTTGACTAACCAACTTGTCTCCATAAATAACGATACTTGCTTGGCGGTAGTAGCTCTCAAAAAGAGCAATCCATTCTTCTGCTGACCTTTTTTCTGGAAAGATGATTTCACTAAAAGGCGTTGGCTTCATTTCTTCTTGCGTAAAATCAAAAACCAAACTATCATTAAAAGCATAGGCCGTCCGAGATGGCAAATCGACCTTTCTCCAAGAAACAAACATTTTCACTTCTCCCTTAGCATCAATTTTTTTGATACCATCTATATCATCTAGGAGAAAGAAATTATTTGTTCTATCATAAGTTAGCGTCAGATAACTGTTTTCAGATACCCGAACGACTTCATAATGCGCTGACCCCACCCCATCCTTCAAGTACTTATAGCTTTCAAATTCCTTTTTCATAAATAGCACAGAAAACAAATTTACGGAAGTAAATTGCTCAACTACCAATAGCGCCACCAACAATGTCACACTCCAAGTTATCATTTTTCGTTTACTCATTTTTCTTAATTATTAACTTAAGTATTGGTACTTAAGTATAACGGTATTGGGATAGATTAGCTTCATGCAGGCTTAATTTTCGGGGCACTGGTAAAAGATTGGGCTTACTCCGAAAAGTCGTTGTAGTCTCTAACTAAGGAATGGTGCAAAACTTTATTTGGTTCAATTGTGCAATCGTGCAATTGTTCAACTGAAACCAGCCTATAAAATTGGGTCTCACAGAATAAAAATTTTGCGAAAGCTCCAAATAAAAAGGGACATTGACTTTTCGGAGTGGACCAAAGATTGAGCTACTTACTACTTTTTTGCCGAAAAAAATAGCCAAGCCATTAAATATAATACAAATTTAAAGCCAAATAAAACAAATAACACTATCCTTACGTCATCCTTTTACCACAAATACTCAAGCTTCAGTCACCAAAAAACCAAGGACAACCAAAAGTCCTAATAATCACGTACAAAATTATCAAAACTAATGATAATAAATCGCAATTTCCCTTACATTTGCGCAAGCCTAACCAAACAATAAAACATGAAAAGTACACCTTTAACACAAAAACATATCGAACTTGGGGCCAAAATGGCTCCTTTCGCAGGTTTTAATATGCCTGTCCAATATTCTACCATCAAAGAAGAACACCTAAATGTCCGCAAAAATGTAGGGGTTTTTGACGTAAGTCACATGGGAGAATTCATCGTGCGCGGCAAAGAAGCCCTAGATTTGGTTCAATATATCACGTCTAATGATGCAGCTAAACTCAAAATTGGGGATGTCCAATACTCTTGCATGCCCAACGAACGGGGCGGAATCGTTGATGATTTATTGGTTTATCGCCTGACGGAAGAGCATTGTTCTAAAGGCGAAAAAGCCTACATGCTAGTCGTCAATGCAGGTAATATGCGCAAAGATTGGCATTGGATAAAGAAGCATAATAAATTTGACACCGAAGTGATTGATATCTCGGCAAAGACTGGATTATTGGCGGTTCAGGGACCCAAGGCGACTCAAGCGCTGCAATCATTGACGGACATTGACCTTTCGGAAATTAAATATTATCATTTTACGAAAGGCAAATTTGCGGGATTTGACAATGTACTCATTTCGGCAACGGGCTATACGGGCGCTGGTGGATTTGAGATTTATGCGGATGTGACCCAAATTTCAGACATTTGGGATGCTATCTTTAAAGCAGGCAAAAAATATGGGATTTTGCCGACTGGGCTGGGTGCGCGAGACACCTTGAGACTAGAAAAAGGTTTTGCACTTTATGGTCACGAAATCAATCATCTGACGTCTCCGATTGAAGCAGGCTTGGGGTGGATTGTGAAGGTGGACAAGGGAGATTTTGTGGGCAAGTCGTTCATTATCAATAAGAAAAAGAAAGGAATTAAGCGCCGCCTAGTTGCCTTCTCGCTGGAAGGGCGTCGAATCCCTAGACACGGCTATAAGATTTTTTCGGAAGAAGAAAAAGAAATCGGTTTTGTCACATCAGGCACTTTTTCTCCATCTTTAGACCATCCGATTGGGACGGGCTATGTGCCGAAGTCCTTTCGGAAAATTGGGACAAAGCTTAAAATTAAGGCTGGAGCGAAATTTTTGGATGCGGTGGTGGTTAAATTGCCGTTTGTGGTGTAGAGACGAACGGCCGTTCGTCTGTACATTCCACCACGGCATTCCATGCACGGCATTCCATGCACGACATTCCACCACGACATTCCATGCACGGCATTCCACCACGGCATTCCATGCACGGCATTCCACCACGACATTCCATGCACGGCATTCCATGCACGACATTCCACCACGACATACCATACACGACATTCCATGCACGACATTCCACCACGACATACCATGCACGACATTCCACCACGACATTCCATGCACGGCATTCCACCACGG
>CAMZKG010000229.1 GCA_947311105.1 uncultured Saprospiraceae bacterium | reverse complement strand
GCAGCAAAAGCTCCAAAACTAAACCCAAGAAACAAAACAAATAAAAGCAAAATCTTTTTCATAATTTTAGATTTTAAATAAACTTAACTTCCAAAGGAAGCTCGGGGAATACCCCCTTGTTAGCGTCCTTATGTTTTGTATCCATCACAAATATAATCAATTCTTTTGATAAAACCCAAAAAGTGAGCGGCTTTTTTGTCTGGACTACAACACTAAATTATACTAACTGGGCGTAAGATTTAAAAGAACTCAAACCATACCACGAAAGTAAAACTATTTTTTAAAAAAGTATTTTGACACGAAGCCGAATGGCCATTCGGCTATACCATGCAAGTTTTTTGTCATGTTTTTTTTGCAAAAAAATGTAAATTCAGAATATTACTTGGTTGTCAATACAGAGTAGTGTTGTTAGCAAAATTTTATTTGCGATTTGCCCCTTCCTTTTTCTTGATGCGTTTTGCTCGCACGTTGCCAAATTCATGAATCTACTGTTTGAAAAAATAGTTACTTTACGTAGTCAAGTAGTCTATTTTTTCACAGGTCATTCTTCATCTTCCTGTATCCTTCTGAGTTCTTCATTCATTCGACTAAATATTTCTGCCCTAGGAATAGTTAAGTATTCCTGATGACTAATATATGTTTCCTTCGATGGAATTAGTATTGAACTAGAAGTTTTGTTAGCCAATTGAATATTCGAAATTGAGATTACTTCACTTTTAGTCTGAGCAAATAAAACTAATCCTGGAAGCCCAGCATAATAAGAAGGTCCATCCATTATAGGGATTTCTCTTGTAAACCAAGCAAAAACAACTTCTCCATAGATATCCGCCGTCGCTTTCGTGCAATGAAATCCGTAAATAACAGTATCCATCCTTGGTTCAATAGTCCATTTAAACACATCAAATCTTTCTTTGATAGCCTGATCTTTTAGAATAGCTCCTATCCGAAAATAAGTGCTATTTGAAAAGTCCTTATACAAATCTAACTTTCCAATGAACCACTTTTTGTTAAAAGTTGTATCACATCCTACAATGGAATATTTTGGTTTGTATGATGATTTCCCATCAATGTATTTTAACTCAAACACTGAAGTTCTATTTCGATTTTTCTTTAGTTGTTTTCTATGCGCTAAGGGTATTCTTTGATAATCTTTTTGATCTATTATTTTAGCGCTATACTCCAGTGTATAGCTCTGAGAAAATCCAAAAATGGCAAAACTAAAAAATCCCCAAAAAAGAATAGTCCGTTTCATAATAATTAATAATTAATTTAAAAGCGCTCTATCATCTTTGATGACAGGGCGCTAATTATAAATCCTAGCAAAATGTTCCTTCGAAAGAATAATCACCAGGTCTATCTTCATTATAATAAACAGTACAAGCCCTTCCATCGTCAATACACTCCTCAGTCCCATCTAAGTTAGTTAAATGAACCCAGTTAGGAGAATCAATTACTTCATTTCCCACAACATCATTAGCAGCAAAAGCTCCAACATTCAGCCCAAGAAACAAAACAAATAAAAGCAAAATCTTTTTCATCATTTTAGATTTTAATAAAACTTAACTTCCAAAGGAAGCTCGGAGAATATCTCCTTGTCAGCGTCCTTATGTTTTGTATCTAAAGCAAATATAATCAATTCTTTCGATAAAACCCAAAAAGTGGGCGGCTTTTTTGCTTGGACTACAACACTAATTCTACTAACTGGGCGCAAGATAGATAGATAGATAGATGCAAGTTTTTTGCTATATTTTTTGCAAAAAAAAAAGCTGATTCAGAATATTACTTGATTGTCAATACAGAGTAGTGTTGTTAGCAAAATTTTATTTGCGATTTTGCCCATTCTTTTTCTTGATGCGTTTTGCTTTTACGGTTAGTGTTCTTGACTCCTTCATTTCCTTAAAACTGATGTATTTTTCCTTTTCAGGGATGACAATTTTTTCCTTGTTGTTTTTAACGACTTGGATATCTGCGACTTGTGCGATTCCAAATCTAGATTCAAGTTGAATTATCAAGCCAGGCAAACCAGCATACTTAAAAGGTCCATCCATAATAGGAACTGATCTAGAATACCACGCAACAATTAAATCTTTGCCATCCACAGTCGTAGCCCTTTTACAATAAAAACCCGCAATAATGCTATCTCGACTTGGCTCAATTTTCCAATCAAAAATATCATCAAAATATTCTCGTACAGCCGTATTCTTTTCGATAAAATCTGCTACTTGAATGTAACACCCTTTTGAAAAGTCCTTATATGTGTCTCCATATCCAGATAATCGACGAGAATCAAAGTCTTTTTCTCCATCTAAGGTCGTGTACTTGATTTCAAATTTAGATTGCCCATTTATATGCTTCAAATCAAATACTAAGACCCTTCGTCGTTCTTTCTGAAACATCCGCAAAACCGAAGGCTTATTTCTTATTGACTCCGGAATCTTTTTTGATGCACCTAAGTTCGGTCTTGTAAAATGATATTCGACCAAATATGTTTGAGAAAACAGTCCTATTGAATACATTAGGCACATAAATAAAAAGAATGTATTTTTCATCTTAAAAGGTTAAAAAGCTACTCCCCTTATTCCTTATCTACTCGCTTGGCATATTCATTGTCAATTCTTCATCTGGTCAAGGTTTAAGAAACCGTGCCAGAACTCAAAGTATTAAGAAAAAACCGCCACCGCCTGCACCGCATAGTTTAAAATAACGGCTTTGTTTTTCGGCCTGCGACCAAGCCTTTTGTACAGAATCGGGAATTAAAGGTTTAAAGTTTTCATATTGCCACTGACTGATTGCTTTAAAGGCTTTTTTTAGCGCAAGCGAATCTTGCTCAACCACTGCTGTTATGGCTTTAGCATTTTGCGCAAGCAGAAAATTGAATATTTGATTTTTAAAGGTGGGATTTTGCGTAAGCTCTTGATGATACCACTCCACCAACGGAGCCGTACTTCTTGACATTCCCGAGTCATACACTTCTATTCCTTTGGGAATCGGAAACGACTCTAGAACACTGACACCATGGGACGTCTGTAAAATTGGTCGATTCAAATAACTAACCAAAGGGTCTAAACCCGAGCTTTGGCCATGAAAAAAAGATTCCATGATAACGAAATTAGCTTGTAAGGCCGCTATGTCTTCTGCCCCACGTCCATACCGCCCCCAAACACCTGCGCACAAACTCCCTGAGCTCCCTGCACCATACCCCAGCGGTATCGTAGAATCAAATATCAAACCATCCGCAACATCTTTGGCGAAAGCAGCGATATCAAGTTCTCCTTGCGGAAAAATTGAATTTTGCAAGTAGTGGATGAATGGCTGTAGCAGGTAGGGAGATGATTCGCCATCTTTAAGGTAACGCCAATAGCCGCTATATTTGGGATAGGGCATTGCCAAGGCAGCCCCACCGTTTAGCACCGTGTATTCACCAAATAACAATAATTTTGCAGGATATTTTCTTGGAATCATCATCTAAAGGGTCATAAAAAATTCATCATCATCTAAGCTAGGCACGAAGGTTTCTTTAGTTCCTGGCTTAACTAACTCCTTCAAAACACTCATCACGACCGTCTTTCCTTTGATACGCATAGCAGGCTTGGTTTCTCCAGCACTATTTGTATAATTTTTATATCGAACCGACCATTGATATTTATTAAGTGGGATATCATACTCTTTTACTAAGCGCAGAAATTCAGGTTGATCTCGCACCCAACGAATAATATCGTCTTCTGTCTGAAGCCTGGGACGCTCACCAGCTTCCACATATACTTCGGTCCAACTAATAGGAATATGGTATTTATAAGAAAAAGCTTGCCCGGGATATTTTGGCACCTTTCGATTAAGTGCTTCTAGCCAATCAATATTAATATCTGGGTAGCGTTTAGTTAGCTGGCTTGCCAAGTTATGTTTTCCAAGATATTTATTGGGTTTATAAAACGCATTATAGAAAAAAGCCAATGAATGTTTGGATGTGGTCTTACCTGCAGAAAAGATATTAAAAAGTTTCGTAGAAGTTATTTTAGGACTAATATCAGTAGTAAAAATTTCTTTTAGCTTGTACATCAGTCCTTCATTGAGCCCCAAGCCACAAGCATAAAGTATGATGTGAGACTGCTCATCAAAAATCCCCGAACGCAAGGTCGGCAAGAGTCCATTACTTTGCACATCCATCACCGTCTCCAAAGTCGTACGCGGTCCATCTTGAGTTATTTTTATGGCTAGTCCTGTCCATGAGTTTCCGTGAGAGATGATATTTACTTTATCCCATCGCTCATCAGCAGGGATTGTATTTAGGTAGTTCATGATTTCGACGAAAGACATGGGAGCAATAATGACTTTATTGTTTTCCCCCATTTTATGCTGCCGAAAATATTTAGCGGCAAAAGTATAGTACTTATTCGTGCTTTTGTCTTCACCGATGACGAAGGTGATGGATCGATGTTTGTATTTAATTTTTTGTTTGTGCTGTACCTTATTCTGCCCTTCAGAGCTAGAAGTAGAACAAAAAGAGAAGGTCAGGAGAAAAAAAAGTGGAAGAAAAATCCATTTTCGTAAGGACATGGTAAAATCATTCGTATTTGCCAAAAGGCAAAGATAAAAAAATAGTTACTATTTACTCAAGTTTCGCTACTCAGAATAGCCCGTGATTATTGGCATTATCAGCTTTTAGCGAAAGATAGCTTCAGTACCGAAACTCAAATTATTTAGTTGTCTAAACAATTACAAAAAGTGGACACTATACAAAGCGCATAGTGTCCACCAATATTTCAAGTAACATTGAAAAAACTAAGAATCAATTACTTATGCTCATTGACTCTTTCAAAGCCCGCATCTACACCTACTGCTGGAGTAACCTGCTCCGCGGCTTCTCTTTCACGGATAGCTTTTTCTTCAATAATTCTAGCTTTTTCGGCTTCGGCTTCGGCTTTTGCTTCAGCAGCATCGGCTTCAGCAGTAGCAGCCTTTTCGGCATCTAACTCTTCTTGAGATTTTTCGACCACTGCCGGCTCTTGAACTTTAGGCTCTTCGTGCGTTACTTCAGGCACGACAGGTGCTGTAACTTTTGTTGTGTTACAACCAAAGCATCCTTTCCACCACAACAATGCTAGCAACAATAGTGGCAATAACAACCACCACCAAGCGAATCCGCCCTTCTTCTCTTCTTTCACAACTGTCTTGGTGGCGACCGTAGCGGCGGCAGCGGTAGCTGCGACAGCGGCGGCAGGTGCCACGACAGCAGCTTTTTTCTTCTCTGCACAAGACCAAGCCAAGACTCTACCTGAATCATCTTTTAGGACATTCCAGAAGTAATCATCTTTTTCACGCTTAAAGTAGCGATCCTTGTTGTTGATATTTTTCAACACTGCTTTAAGGACGGTGTCTCTATTTTCTACTGTATCAAAAGCTTCGGAACGAAGTTTTACATTTCCACCATTATCATATACGGCGAAGTAAAACTTACCATTTCTTTTGAAGAAAGCCACTTTATTGTGCTTATCGTTGACTTGATGTCCTTTATACTCGTTACAGTGCATAAAGTCGTTATCTCTAACTTCTCGCTTCCAGAACATTGCGGCGGCAGCGGTAGCAGCAGCAGCGGCGGCAGCTTTAGCGGCAGTCGCTTTTTTCTCTTCTTCAAGTTTTAAAGCTAACGCAGCCGCTTTTTCTTCTTCCGCTTTTTTGGCAGCAGCTAACTTTAACTCTTCTTCTTGCTTCTGCTTCAATGCTAGTGCAGCAGCAGCTTTTTTCTCTTCTTCAAGTTTTAAAGCTAACGCAGCCGCTTTTTCTTCTTCCGCTTTTTTGGCAGTAGCTAACTTTAACTCTTCTTCTTGCTTCTGCTTCAATGCTAGTGCGGCAGCAGCAGCAGCAGCAGCAGCAGCAGCAGCGGCTTTCGCAGCAGTAGCTTTTTCTTCTTCTGCCTTCAATCTAGCTTCTTCTGCTTTACGTTTTGCTTCTGCTTCGGCTTTTAGTCTTGCCGCTTCTTCTTCTTCTTCTTCTTCTTCTTCTGCTTTACGTTTTGCTTCTGCT
>CAMZKG010000228.1 GCA_947311105.1 uncultured Saprospiraceae bacterium | reverse complement strand
GCCAAGACCACTTCAGTATCTGTATTGGAAGCAAATTGATAGCCATGAAGCATCAGTTCATCCCGTATCACTTGATAATTATAGATTTCACCATTATAGGTAATGACATTATGATGCGCCTGCATTGGCTGCGCTCCTTTGTCCGAAAGGTCAATAATAGATAGCCGCCGATGACCAAAAGCAAAGCCATCACCATAATAAAACCCTTCGCCATCGGGGCCGATGAACAATCGCTTGAGTCATACATTGCATTATCTCCTTAGAAAGCTTACTTTTGTTCAAGGAAATGACAGCGGTTATTCCACACATAAAACAAATTCATTGACGAATAAAGACAAATATAGGGCATTTTGTAAGACTCGAGAAGATATTCCTATTTTCTCAGAGCCTTGGTGGCTAGATACGGTGTGCGTGGATGGGGACTGGGATGTATGCCTTGCGGAAAAAAGCGGTATTATTCAAGGTGCAGTGCCTTTTTATCAAACTACCCTAAAAGGGCTAAAAGTCATCCGAATGCCTTTGCTAACGCCCTATCTTGGCGTACAGGTTTTTACTCCGTCTCAAGAACAGAAAATAACGACTGAACTCATCCAACAAATCCCCAAGATATCCTATATTCAACTACTACATCATCCAAGCTTATCCAACTGGCTTCCTTACTACTGGGCTGGATATAAGCAAACGACCATGTACACCTATTTACTTAATATTAATAATATAGATACTGTCTATTCGAGCTTTCGCAAAAATCTAAAACGCAACTTAAAAAAGGCTAGTCAAGAACTAACCTGCCAATCATCTAACGACTTAGAATTATTCTACAGAATCAACAAAGCTACTTTTGAGCGGCAGAAAATGGACATCCCATATTCTTATGACTTTCTAAAAGCCCTAGATATTAACTTAGAGAAGCACAACCGTAGAAAGATTTTTATCACAACAGATAAAGACAACACACCACTTGCGGCAGGCTACTTTGTATGGGACCATCAAGCCGCCTACTACCTTGCGGGGGGACACAGTGGCAACCGAGAAGCGATGAGCTGGACAATGTGGCATGCCATACAATTTTTCTCCAACAAAGTACAAGTCTTTGATTTTGAAGGAAGTATGGTTAAAAATATTGCTCATTTTTTTAGTGGATTTGGAGCAACACCTACTCCCTACCACCATACATTCAAGGGAAAAAACAAAATTATTGACATCCTAAAAATCCTTAAATCTTGATTCATTTTAACGTTGACATCCAAGACAAGTCTTTTGACAAAAGGGTAAAATATGTTTTTGACTTTATCAAAAACCACCCACTTGCGGATAAGAAGGTAGCCTTTTATTTTGAGCACAAAGCCCCAAACATCACTATTCTCTATGGCAACAAAACCGATGGACACTTCAACATTCCAGCCCAACAATTGATTTTTAACAACACACCTACCCACCCAACCGAACTAATTCCTAACCTATACACCTATCAAGACTTTGAACTTTATTCTACCGAAATAAAAAAAATAAAAACACAGGATTTTTTAATACAAAACCTATTTTCTTTTGACATCATCGAAACAATCTTCTTTCACATAAGCCGATATGAAGAGCATATCACCCCCGCAGACATGACAGAGAAATGGGGCATGGGCTTTTTGGAAAATCATTTCATCCCGAGAAACCAACTACAAGAAATCCCCATTGTGGATCACTTAGTTTATGCCTTTTTGGATGCCATTGGTACTCACCCTACCCAAAAAGCAACTACTTATCGACTTAGCCATGACGTGGACAATCCCATCAAGCTACCTAGCTTCTACAAACTCATCAAAGCATCAGGCCGACTACTACTCATCGAAAGAAAAGGACTAAAAGCACAGTGGAAATTATTCAACACTTATAGAAAAATGAAGCAAGGCACTGCCAAAGACCCTTATGACACCTTTGATTGGCTTTTCCGAAAGGAAGCGATAGAAAAAGTAGTTTACTTTATGGCAGGCGGCATTACAAAATTTGATAATTTTTACCAAATTGATTCGCCCATCGCTCAAAGAATACTTCAACAAGCGAAAGAAAAAGGCTATAAAATTGGCATTCACCCCAGCTATGAAGCGTACGCCAATGAAGAATTATATAAAAGAGAGAAGAAGAAACTAGAAGAAGTTTCTGGAGAAAAGATAGTTTTGGCTCGTCAGCACTATTTGCGATTTCAGCTTCCTAAAACAGCGGAGATAATTGACAATCAAGGGATTAGAGAAGACTCCACACTTGGATATCGAGATATGATTGGGTTTCGGTGCGGGACGGGATATGGATATCGGCTGTATAATTTCGAGAAGGAAGCTGCCTATGGTTTTGTAGAAACTCCACTTATCATCATGGAGTGGAGCTTAATCGAGCAAAATAAATATGACTTTAAAAAAATCAAAAAGCATCTAAATACTTTTTTAGAAAAGAATCAATATTTGACGAAAGTTACATTTTTGTTTCATAATAGCATTTTTGACATGGTCGAACCAAACCGACAAAAATTAATTAAAATATATAAAGATCTAGCCCAACAAATCGATAAAGCTGGACACTAATTTTTGAATACTGGAAAATATAATTTCCGTAGCCTTACCATCTCCATAAAAACCTTTATCAAACACGATATTTTTCCCTTTCAGGTCTTCATAATTTGTGAGAATGGTCCCAGCGCAAACTGGGGCACAGAGATGACTATAGCCCGCATCTACCAGCTCATCCCATTCTGATGTATCTCGTACGACAATGGCCGGCGTCTTAAAATAATATGCTTCTTTTTGCAAACCACCACTATCCGTAATAACAAGTGTGGCATGTTGCAGAAGGTATAGCATTTCAAAGTAACTAACTGGAGGCAATATCAAAAAATCACATATAATATTATTTTTATCAATTGCGTTTCGTGTACGCGGATGCAAAGGCAACACTACCGAAGTTTCCTTATTAATAATATTTAATGCTTTTACAATTTCTTTAAGCACTTCTACATCATCCGTATTAGACTCTCTGTGAATGGTTGCCAAAACGAAATTATCTACATTTAAGCCGTTGGGCATTTTGCTCCTATCCGCAAAATGCATAGCCATATCTTTCATAATATCACCCGAATAAACGACATCACCCGAATAATCCGGGCGATCTAAGTTCTCCAAGGCTAGTCTTGACGGTGCTAGAAGCAATCGACTAATACGATCCACCCATTGTCGATTGGTCTCTTCTTGCATGCGGTCATCAAATGAACGCACACCTGCTTCGACATGCACAATCGGCACACTAAACAACTTTGCAGCAAGAGCGCCAGCTAAAGTAGAATTCGTATCGCCATAGACCATTACTATCGTAGGATTTTCTTTCATTAGGATTGGCATCAATTTCTTGGTTATCTCCCCAACTAAGTCATCACGCTCCAAAGAATGAACACCTAGATTATGGGCAGGCGCTTTCATGTCCAACTCTTCAAAAAATAGATCGCTCATCTCACTATCAAAATGTTGCCCAGTATGCACCATTATTTCTTCAAAATCTGGATGCTCATCAAACTTTCGACTTAATAGGGCAGCCTTAATAAACTGGGGGCGATTGCCTAGGATAGTCATGACCTTATACATCTGAAATATGTTTTTTGATTTTAGAATAAAAACTATTAATCATCTTCGGCCAATAGTATCGGCTATCCCACTCCTTTTGCTCAATTCTAGGATATTTTTCTTCAGACATCCATGTATGATAATAACTCAATACAAATTGTTTAATTTTGTTAATATCACCCTTATCATAGCCGATAAACAGATGATTTATTCCAGACATGGCTTCTTCATAAATTTCGTCCTTAGGCCCATTAATCACAACGATAACTGGATTCGCTGCCGCCAAATATTCAAATATTTTTGATGTCAACACGCCCTTATAGGCTGAGTGTGAAGTAGTTAGGAGTAGGTTAATATGGGTCTTAGACTGCAATAGGTGTGCTTCATCCAAAGAAACCACTCCATGTGTCTCAAAAATATCTTCTAGATTAAACAATTTAACTAAAGGCTTCCAAATTGATAAATCTCTCCCTGCCTGCTGAATTCTAATTTTTGATTTAAGAATTTTTCCTTCTTGAATCAACTCTTCTATAGCCCGAAGTAGTAAATGTGGCCGACGCTTATCCTGAAACATGGCTCCCGTATAAGAAATGGTAAATTTATCTTTATAGCGTTCCACCTTTTCAGGGATTTTTGTAACACCATTCGGCAAGACAAAAACATCATCATGAAATTGTCTTAGATTTTGCGCAAGCCCTTCTGAGACTGTTGTAATAAAACTTGCCTTTTTTAAAATAATTTTGTTAAACCAAAGCTGAACATCTTTCCAGTAATAATTATGATATACTGGGTCAATATGCAAATCTTTAAAATCAGCAATCCAAACTACCTTAGGATATTTCCATTTTACTAAATAAGCTATCAGGTGATCAGCATAGGGGTGGAATACGGATAAAATTACAAAATCTTCAGGTTTATTTTTAATCAATTGTTTCACCTTCTTGTAGCCTAATAATATATAAATAATACTTCCTTGCCCAAGGAAAATGTTAAATGGAAAAGATGCAATTATTTTTGCCAACCAATTAAGGTAATATTTTTTCTTAAACCCTGAATCAAAATGAACACTTTCTTTTTTCTGAAGCAACGACAGTGCTGTCCTAAAATCAAACGTGGGTACTTCCACAACATCAACCCTATCATCAATCTGCAACGTAGATTGGGGTAATATTTTTCGATTGGAAGTAGTACACACCGTGTAACTAGAAAAAAAAGAAGCTAACTCATTGGCTAGCCTGTTACTTCGATTTACACCTACTGATTTTATTGGCGGGAAATAATAAGCAATATGAATTATTTTTTTCTTATTGAGCTTCTTAGATTTCAAAAATAATTTGTTTAATTCTGTTCGCAATTATCTTATCATCAAACTCTAAAATAGCCTTTTCCCGTCCTTTTCGCCCCATCTCTCTACGTGCATTATCATCTAGTAACAGCATCCTTTCCATTGCATTACTAAGAGAAATTGAATCTTTGACAGAAACTAAATACCCTGTCACTCCATCATCCACTGCTTCCTTACAACCTGGAGCGTCGGAAGTTATTACCGGCTTCATCATAGACATTCCTTCCGTAATTGCCCGAGCAATTGCTTCTCTATAAGACGGTAAAACAATACAGTCAGAATTTGCAATACTTTTTTTAACTTTGTCTTTTTCACCTAAATATTCTATTGCTTTTTCACTCACCCACAACATTAAGTCATTCTCTTTTACTGCTGCAGGATTTTGACTATCAATAGCTCCAACAACCCAAAACTCGACATTAGGGTACTTATTCTTAATTATTTTTGCTGCTTCTACAAACTCTCTTATCCCCTTATCATAAATCAATCTTCCTAAGAAAGTAAAAATAAACTTATTTGAATCCCCCTTCCTTTTCATCGGTCTAAAATACCCCGTATCAACTCCACAACCTTTAATTGAAACCCCTTGCTCTTTCGCAACTAAACCCAACCGTTCAAAAAAAAGGCGATCATCGATATTCTCGAAAATCACCTTAACATGGAACTTATTACTCCACCTGTATAACCTTTTGGTAATCTGTTCAACAATCCCATTATGTAAAAAAGCATACCCGAGACCCGTCACAAAGGCTATTGACCTTACCCCATTTTGGTGCGCTGCCCAGCCACCAAAGATGTTGGGTTTCACTGTATAATGAAGAATCAAATCTGGCTTTACTTTTGCATATATCCTCCTCAACTCCATGGCAAAAGCAATATCTTTAAAAATATTGGTACTCTTCCTATTCAGTTTCTTAATCGGAATATGTAGCACATCATCAAATCTTTCTTTATAAAAAATATACTTATCCAATGGTGTAATCACAACAACCTCATGTCCATCAGCAAGCAACATTTCTATAACATTCATTCTGAAATTATAGATATTCCAAGTTGAGTTAGCTACAATCGCAACTTTCAATGAACTCCTGTTAATATCATGTTACAAATATTCATCCCCCAACTGCTCTTCAATTCCCTTTCGCACCTGCTTAATCTCCTGCTCTTCTGACTTAGGGTAAATCAACAAGACATCCCCTTCATCAATGATGATGAAATCTTCTAATC
>CAMZKG010000227.1 GCA_947311105.1 uncultured Saprospiraceae bacterium | reverse complement strand
ATGGCGCAAACATGGGTACAATGTTTTTGAAGAATTGAAAACAATGATTAACGATGGGAAACCAGCTTTTTTGCTAAATCCTACCTAAACAGTTACAAAGTTTCAATGGTCATAGACTCCGAGCAACCATGCGGTTTACTAAACGTTACGTAACTGATTCTCCATCGAGTAGTATCCGTTTATGCCGTTTAAACGAGCGTTTGGCAAACCCTAAAATGAGCAAAGACGCTAGCAAAATTTACTACTTGCCATACCGTTCCCGCTTGTAAGGGGAATAAGAAGGGGTTGGTAATGCGATAAATAGGGAATTTTGCTAAATGATTGATAATGAATAAATTAGCTTCTCCCCGAGACGCAAATATTTGAATCTATGCGTACGACGAAGCACCTTATTTTTGGTTGGGCGTATGATCTTTTGTCTGTGCAGGCGTAAAAAGCCCTACTCCATTCAGAGTAGGGCTCTTGCTCCCTAAAATTATGCGTAATATTTTGAACTCATGTGATAACTTTATCATCAATCGTCAGGTCAAGTGCAAATGGGTCATTACTATTACCAATGCCGAAGGAAGAATGGATTACTGCTCCAGCAAAGAGCCATAAAAAACGAATTTTTCTTTTATAATGATTTTGGTTGCCTTATATGGATCAAAACTCATTCTAATGGTATCATCATAAAAATCATAAGCCTTAGATTCATACGATGTATCCGTTGCAGGTCTTTTAACTCCATTTATTAGTATTGTATCATCCCAAAATAGCCTTGAACTTCCACCCATGGCATGAGGGTGTAATTTCTTAGAAAAAATCTCAAATGTCTGAGCAGGAGTATTTTCATCAATCTCGATCAGAACTACTTCACTTGGAAAATAGTGGCTCAGTACTTTCGTAAAGATAAAATAAAGAAGCAAAATACTAACACCTATTAGTACTACACGATTCGTTCTTGTAATTTTCATATTCATTTTTTTCAAAGAAAAAAGGTTTATGAATAATACCACATTTATTTGTGATTAAAACATGATATTTTTCGACCAAAGTCACAATCAATGGCAATTTGGATTAGTCGGAACAACTTGTGTGCTTGACGTAATCCCATGTGTTCCAGGTTTAGGTAGCCAGAAGTTTTGATCCTGCTGGGGAGTTAACGTAGGCTCCAGAAATCTCAAAACACCTTGATCAACATACAGTAACAATTGACTAGCCAGATAGGTATCCGATTTCCCAGGTAATAATGAAAATAGCTTTATTCCCATTTTATTATTGTGTAAATCCATAACACTCTCAATTTGCTGGCTTGAAGGAACTCCACATTCATGGGCAGTACCAAATAGCTTTGCCAATGGAATGCCAACACTTTTCGCATTTAATATATTAAAGTAGGCATGTCGAAAAGCATCGCTACAATCATTTAAGCCATTATACCCAAATTTAGATTTGGTCATATTTTCAGCTTTATCCTTGTTTTTATATATTTTGAAAGCAGCAATAGGAAATTTTTGAATGAGTAATATCTCACAAAGATTAGGCCCGCCTTGGTTTAAGTCATCTATGTCGAACCCATTTTCATTCTCAATCTCATCTAGAACGACTTCAGCTGATTCATTATTTAAATATTCAGGATGCTCCAACAAATACTCCGCCACAACATCATCAAAGCCAAGCTCTAATTGGAGCGCTACGATTTTTGCGATTTTCTCCTCAATATCAGCGGCGAGCTCATCGTCAAGAAATAAAGAGGCATGGTCAAATAGCCACTGGGTCATTTTTGGGCCTAGATTGTATTTATTTTTTAAAGAGAGAATTTGCGCCTTGAACTTATAAGCATAGTTAGTAAGATGTACGGTACCTTCGCCGCCAGAACCGTTAAAACTGCCAGGATCGCTGCCTGAACCGCTGCCTGAACCGTTGCCAGGACCACCATGACCGTTACCATGACCGTTACCAAGACCGCCAGAACCGTCACCGTCACCAGAACCGTTACCATCACCAGGACCGTTACCACCGCCAGAACCGTTACCACCGCCAGGACCGTTACCACCGCCAGAACCGTTACCACCGCCACCGCCTTCAACTTCATCACAGGAAATCTTTTCAAAGCAAAAACAATCACCAGTCCATTTATAACAACCATCTGGAAGAACTATTCCCGCCAAAACACCATCAGAAGAACTATCAAATATCCGTTGAAAATCAATGTCGAACGGAGTTCCTTTAATATTTTCTTCTGTTAATATAGCATTCTCAGAAATCACAAATACACCTGTTGTTTTCTCATTATATGCACCTACTAGAAGACTTCTTTGCCCTAAGTCTCCTTCTATTGGAAAGATGATTAAGTTATCATTCTTACTATTGGTACTATAAATACGTGTGCCTGTCTTGACTGTTCCCCACCTAGCTTTAAAACTTTGTAGCCCTAATGATTGCGTTACTTGATCATACTCTAGCAGTCTCTTAGCCATAAATTCTGGTAGGTCTGACTTACTACTTCGAGAATTTACAAAATTGTCAGTGTCAAAATTCTTTTTAATGTCCGGAGAGACGGAATCCATATCCTTCTTACAAGACCCAAAAAACAATATCAGCAACAAAACCATTGCTGAAAACTTAAAAATTTTCATAGTTGTACTATTTTAGTGATTAAAAAAAAGGGCGTTTATTATAAATTTGGGGTCAAAACAGCACTCATGAATACTGCTTATATGTGGGAATATTTAATTAATTTGGATAGCATTTGTTATAACAATCACAAAGGAGCAAGCTTTTTTTTGAAAACCCTACTCTAAAATGGTTGTATAATTGTAGTTTTTGTTGTAATTTTACAACTTAACAAAATTTATGATATGAAAATATCGGTGCAAAAATTAGAAAAGTCCGTGAATTAAAAGGATTTACCCAGCAATATATGGCAGACCAACTGATGATGTCCCAAAACAATTACAGCAAAACTGAATTGGGGCTGGTCAGAGTACCAACCGATCGGCTCCAAAAAATAGCATCCATCCTAGGCGTTACTTCTAAACAATTATTAACCTTTGATGAAAATCAAGTATTTGACGATGCGCCTACCTACCTACCTACCTACCTACCTACCTACCTACCTACCTACCTACCAATAATTGCCACGATCTACTCCAACAATTTTCCGCTAAGCTAGAAGAAGTTTATAAAAGAGAAAATGCCCAACTTAAAGAAGAAGTGGCTTTTTTGCGCAAGCTACTACACAAATATATAGGAGACTAGGCTCAATATTCCTGTTTCGGGATCGCGTCAAAACCACATCAATGCGAGCTTCCTAGTGCAATCAGCTAATTTTCAAGGCCCAAAAAATCAAGCTAAATCAAAAAAAAACCGTACCTTTGCAGACGCAAAAGTGCGATGGCCCCATAGTACAATGGATAGTATGTAGGTTTCCGGAACCTAAGATCCAGGTTCGATCCCTGGTGGGGCTACTTTTTAGGGCGAAAGGTGAAGGTTGCCAAAATTTAAATCTTACACTTTTTAAGCCCTAGGTATCAGTACGTTGCGTCTTTTCGGCGTTGCGTGATATTCAAAGTTGCAGGCGGCAGCAATGTAACAGCCAGTAGCATAACTCGTAAGTACTTTAGGCATACTTAAGTACTTCTTAAGAAATAAGTACTTTGTTTAACTTGTAAGTATTTTTCACTTCAAACAAGGCAATATCCTACAAAAAATGGTATTTTTGCCAAAATTTTAAAACATAGCAATAGACATGGCTAAAAGAAAAAAACAAGACGACTTCGATGATGTAATTGTTGACGTTGTAGATGGATCAGGCAAAAGTGGGTCTTTCTTGGAGCAAAACGGTAAAATGTTATTTAGCGGCATCGCCCTAATCGCTCTACTAATTGGTGGCTACTACGCCTACAATTTATTAGTTAAGGCACCAAAGCAAAAAGAAGCCGTCGAACAAATGTTCCAAGCCCAATTTCAATTTGACAGAGACTCTTTCAAGCTGGCTTTGACCAATCCTGGCGGCGGCTATCCTGGCTTTGTGGATATTGTTGACCAATATTCCGGTACTCCTGCGGGCAATCTAGCCAACTACTACGCCGCAGTTTCTTACCTAAAACTAGGTGATTTTGACGCAAGTCAGTCCTACTTAAAGGCGTTTAGCCCACCGGATGAGTTACTCGCAGCCACCAAAAATGGACTAATGGGTGACATCGCTGGCGAAAAAGGAGATTTAGATGGTGCTTTGAGCTACTACAAAAAAGCAGCTAACGCAAATAATGACATCATCGCTCCTTATTATCTAAAGAAAATGGGCTTGTTACTCACTAAGCAAGGCAAAGCAGATGATGCTGTCGCTGCCTTCAAACAGATTAAAGAGAAGTATCCTAACTCCGCCGAAGGCAAGAACGTGGACAAATATCTTTAAACTTGAGTTAGTCCTTACACCCAAACAACAAACCAAAATGGCTCAATTGAACTCAATTGAGCCATTTTTGTCTTGTATAAAAGGTTCTTCGTCGTTTGTAGTGGGTTTATTGAAAATTCTATCTAGTTTGGCTTGGACGGCTCGAAAGAGCCAATTGAACGCCGAAGGCACATTGAACGCTACGTTAGTAGCCTTTGAACAAAAACAGGGAAAACCCACTTAAAACGACGAAGAACCGTACAAAATACTAAAACCCTTAAAACTATGGCTTCTTCCCTAAAAAATCTATCTCAATACGACGAGACGACTATTCCGTCGGCCCAGGAAATGAGATTTGGTATCGTCGTTGCCGAATGGCATACGGACATCACCCATCCGCTTTATGAAGGCTGTGTCGAGACGCTAGAAAAACATGGGGCGACCACGATTCACACGGCTCAAGTGCCAGGTACTTTTGAACTTACATCGGCGGCGGCTCTGCTTATCAACAATAAAAAATTGGATGCAGTTATCTGTATTGGTTGCGTCATCAAAGGGGAAACGTCCCACAACGAATATATCAATCATGCTGTCTCTAATGGTATTTCCATGCTCTCTATTCAGACAGGAATTCCAGTGATATTCGGGGTGCTTACGCCAAATGACCACCAACAAGCAGTCGATCGAGCAGGCGGCAAATATGGCAATAAGGGGGTCGAAGCCGCCGTTACAGCCATTAGAATGGTTGATTTAAAAAATACGCTTACGCAAAAAGAGCGAAAAATAGGATTCTAATGATGCGCTTTCTACTGATCATATCCGCTTTTATGGTATTCCAAGCTTGCTATTCACTCAAAGGCATTACCGTGCCCATCGAAGCCAAGACTTTCACCGTACTAGAAATGGAAAATAAAGCCAATCAGGTCGTCCCAGGCCTTGCAGAAGATTTTGCCGAAAGGCTCAAAAATAAAATACGCAACAACACCCGCCTTACTTATACCGACAACGAAGACGCCGACATTGTTTTTAGCGGAAGCATCCAAGACTATCGTGTGCAGTCCAAAGCCCCACAAGCCAACCAACAATCTGCCCTAAATCAACTCAACCTTACGGTAAATATTACTTACGCTTATGAAAAAGATGACCAAACAGGTTGGAGCCGAAATTTTAAGCAACAAGAAGAGTTTAATGCCGACCAAAACCTTTTGGATGTCCAAGAAACTTTGAACGAAGCCCTAACCAAACAATTAATAGAAGATATTTTTAACGCTGCTTTCGCAGAAAAATGGTAACTTTGGATAGAATCTGCGAAAATTATGACAAATAATCAATTTTTACTTAGCTCTAGCACCTTAACGCAATCCAACATCGAAGACATGAAGGCGCTGTTGATTACTTATCCCTATTGCAGCTTGTTTAGGGTAATTGCGCTGCTCAAAGCGAAGGAAGAAGGGCACCCTTTAGAAAAAGATTGGTTAGAGACGACTTCCATGTATATTCCTGACCGATCCTATTTATTTCAGATTTATCGGGCAGGCAAGGCGGAACAAGCGGATTTGTCCGCGCCCATTATCAGGACGACGCTAAAGCCCATCTCCAATAAATTTTTACCCAAGCAAGAAGAGCCGACCCCGCTGCCAAAGACATCATTTTCGAGCTGGCACACACCGAGAGTCAAGCCTTTAGAAACGAGTGAGCCAACGCTGCCTACCCCACCCGCCGAGAAAGCCCCTACCCCGCCAGCCGAGCCAGAAGAAGTCCTTGAAAAGGAGACCAAAGCAGTCGCAGCGGGCCTTGCGGCCAAAAGTGTGGCACAAGACGATGAGATAATTTCGGAGACTTTGGCCAGAATATTTGCCAAACAAGGCAAAAAAGAGCATGCAATTGACATTTACTTAAAACTTTCTTTGAAGTTTCCAGAAAAAAAGGCGTACTTTGCAGACCAAATTGAAAATTTGACTAAAAAGGGGTAACTATACACCTTTGATAGACGTAATTAAGAAAAAAATAGCGATATGACCACGTTTCTAACGATTCTAACCGCACTAGATGCCATCCTTTTAACCATTGCAGTATTGGTACAAAACCCAAAAGGTGGGGGAATTGATTCTACTTTTGGTGGAAATAGTGCCAATCAAGTTTTTGGTGCAGCAAAATCTGCTGACTTTATTGAAAAAGCAACTTGGTACCTAGCGGCAGGATTGTTTATCCTTTGCATCGTGACGGCACTAACCGTCAATCATGGTGCCGTAGGTGTCATTGATGATTTGGTTGTACCGAATTAATCGAGCTGCCTTTCGGCAAAAAAAAGACCCACTTGATTTTTTCGAGTGGGTCTTTTTTTGAGTCAACTATGAAAAACATTCTGTCAAAGTGGCTGTTAAAAAGCAAGCATATATACGCCCCTAGCCCTGAAACGGTAATAATGTCATTTATTTTCACTTGGCACGGGATGTGATGCTACAAAAGCATACTTACTTGTAACTATTTAGGTGGGCAGTATACTGCGCAAATTAGTTACCTTTTTAGTGACTGTTTATTTGCGTAAGCCTAAACAGTTACCTTTTTAGTGACTGTTTATTTGCGCAAGCCTAAACAGTTACCTTTTTTAGTAACCGTTTAGGTGCCCCTATTTTTAGGCAAAAAATAGGCATTTTTGTGTATCAATGGTTCGGTCATTTTTTGGGCAAAAAAGTAGCAAAAAGCCCTATAAACACCGGCTTTTTCTTATTTAATGCAAGTTAGTGTTTTTGGCTAAGTTGCATAAAATAAACGTTATTTCTTTATGTTCATTTTGCCTTGATGCAAAACGAACCAAAAAATCAAGAATCTCAAAAGGAAATTTTTGGGT
>CAMZKG010000226.1 GCA_947311105.1 uncultured Saprospiraceae bacterium | reverse complement strand
TGAAGGAAAGATTGAAGGCATACAAAAGGCGGTGGAAATTTTTCAATTACTCCAAGATGGACATTCACCCGAAAGCATTGCAAAGAAACTGGACATCAAACTAGAATTCGTCCTAAAAATTAAACAATTTATAACAAAGTAATACCGCTATAACACCTTACGACAAAACACAAGTAAAAAATGGAATCTTAAGTTAATCTCAAGATTCCATTTTTTCAAGTATCATGCTATTGGCATAAAAAAGCGACAACCATCAAGCCAACTCTCCAAAAAATCCTAAAATAATATCCGCTAACTCACGTCCAATCATAGATTGTGCAGCAATGGTTGAAGCTCCAATATGCGGGCTCACCGATACCTTTGGGTGATTCAGTAGTCGTTTATTAGGAGTTGGCTCCCCAACAAAGACATCCAAGCCTGCTCCCATCAATTTACCAGCATCTAACGCTTCTAACAATGCTTCTTCGTCTATCACTCCACCACGTGCGGCATTAACGATAATGGCGTCATCCTTCATCATCGCCAATTCCTTGGCACCGATTAAAGGCTTTTCAAAAGCAGGAACATGCAAACTCAAAGTATCTGCCTGCCTAATCACTTCTTCCATTTTATCGGTATAAATAATGGCATTAGATCTCATCCCAAAGTGGTCAGGAAACAATGGCACTTCTCGTTTTTCGACATAAGGATCGGCAACAATGACACGCATGCCCATACCTAGAGCAACACCAGCCAGCGCAACACCAATACGCCCAAAGCCAATAATCCCCATAGTGCTACCAGCTATTTGCTTACCTTTTGAAAACTGCTTTTTTAGGGCTTTAAAATCTCCGTTTAGCATTTCTTTGTTACCTACTTGCAAAAAACGCGAAATAGTCAAAATATGCCCCATCACCAACTCTGCTACAGATTGAGATGAAGCAGCTGGGGTATTAAAAACACTAATTCCTTTTTCCTTCGCATAATCCACATCGATATTATCCAGCCCTACCCCTGCTCGGCAAACCACTTTTAAACGTCCATTGGATTGATCAATTAAATCTTTACGAATTTTCGTCGCACTTCTAACAATAATCACATCAAAATCATTTATCACCGAAGCTAGCTGCTCTTGTGGGACTTTTTCCGTAATTACTTCATAACCAGCTTCTTCGAGAAGCAATTTTCCGTCAGGATGGATACCGTCGTTAGCAAGAATTCTAATCATTGTTTTGATTTTTATAAGGTCCGAGATGCTGTTTTATAGCCTAACCCAATTGGTTGGCATATAAAAAGTGCAAAGTAAAGAATTCTATTCGAAAACATTCACTTTTTTGCCAAATTTGTCTTGAAAGATCCGACAAACCATTTAAAATCGCCACACAAGACAATATAACAAGCCCATTTTGCCCCCGAAAGCTTCATATTTAGCGAAAGCACTAACAAATTCAATAAAAAATCGTAACTATGCCGTACAAAATTAGCCGAATAAATTTTCATTTTTTACGTTTGAGTGTTGAAAATTAAGCGTTTTAGGGATTTCTCTCCAATGCACTCGGTAAAAAGCAAAAATCAATGCAGTTTTTAGTTCCTGGAATGTTGTTGGCTCTTTTGGCGATAGCGATTCCTATCATTATACATTTGTTTTATTTTCGACGCTTCAAAAAAGTGCCCTTTAGTAATGTGCGCTTTTTGAAGGAGATCAAGGAAGAGACCAGCACACGCTCTAAACTACGTAATTTATTGGTCTTGCTTTCGCGAATATTAGCTATTGCTGGCTTGGTTTTAGCTTTTGCCCAGCCATACATCCCTTTCGGGAAAAAGCAAAATCAAGGCCCCAAGGATGTCAGCATTTTTATTGATAACAGCTTCAGTATGAGTGCTTTAGACAAAGATGTGCCCCTATTTGAAAAAGCCAAACAGAAAGCCAAAGAAATAGTCAAAGCTTACGATGCATCCACTCAATTTCAAGTTTTAACGCATGATTTTGAAGGTAGGCATCAACGGTTGGTCAGTAAGGACGAAGCGATGGGGCTAATTGATGAAATCCAACAAAGCCCCGAAGTTCGGACTTTATCCAAAGTACTAAAAAGACAAAAAGCAGCCTTAGCCACCCGAAGTCAAACCCATCACACGTCTTACCTGATATCTGATTTTCAGTCGAGCATCATGGATTTGACGGCGACACAAGATACTTCCGTAAAAGTTAACTTAATGCCTTTGCATGCAGTCCAAGAAGCCAACATAGGCATTGACTCTTGCTGGCTAGCGGCTCCAGTACCCATTTTGAATCAGCCCAATACTTTATTGGTCAAAGTACATAATTACGGACAAGTAGCAGCCGATGAAGTCAAACTCGCCTTAAGTCATGGCGGCCAAATCCGTCCACAGGGTACGCTTAGTATTCCCGCAGGAAGTGCGATCATTGATACCATTCACTTTGTGCTCAATGAACCGGGCTGGCAAGAGATGGTCGTCAGTATCAATGACTACCCTGTACAGTTTGATGATAAATACTATGTTAGCTTTCCAGTCATGGAAAAATTGAATGTCCTAACCATCCAAGATGCCAAAACCAATAAATATTTAAATGCTGCTTTGCAGGGCATCTCCTATTTTAATCCGACCGAACAAAACGTCCGCAATCTAGACTATTCAGCATTTCCCAAATATCAGTTGATTATTCTTCATGAATTAAATAATATCTCGTCGGGTCTGGCTAATTCCCTAAAAGAATTTATCATTAACGGCGGTAATGTTTTGGTTTTCCCCAACCCTAGTGGTAATCTTTCTACATTGAATTCCTTCTCAGGCTCATTGGGCCTTCCAGAGTTGGCTGGGTTCGAGAAAGTAGAAAAACAAGTACAAAGGATTAATACACAAGCCTTTATCTTTAAAGATGTTTTTCAAAGAATCCCAAAAAACATCCGATTACCCAAGACTTTTGGTAGTTTTTCCCGCAAGGGCATCACCAACTCCGGCGAAGAAATATTACTAACCAATCGAGATGGTAGCCCCTATCTTTTTAAGATGAAAAAAGGAGAAGGCAATCTTTATATCTCTGCAGCACCTTTAGATGTAGCCTATAATGACCTAGTTAAAAATAGTGAGATTTTCATCCCGATGCTTTTCAAGATGGCTATTTCAACAGGAAAATCACTAAAAATCGCTCGAGTTATTGGACAAGATGAAATCGTAGAAGTACGAAGCACAGATATTGCGCCAGACAAGGTATTAAAGTTTCAGCATGAAGGTCAAGAATTTTTGCCCGAGCAAAGGGTGATTGGTGACAAAGTCATTCTAGGCATTAATAACCAAATAAAGAAGGCGGGATTTTATAGACTATCCAAAGAAATGACCGATACCGTAGGTGTCTTTGGGTACAACTATGACCATCGTGAGTCTGATTTATCCTTTTTAACGGATAGCGAATTACAGCAGCGAGTGCCCAATTATACCCTACTTAGCCAAACAGAAGTGGCCGACTTATCTAGTACAATTCAGCAATTAGACAATGGCAAAGTACTGTGGCGTTGGGGGTTGATTGCGGCTTTAATTTTCTTAGCCCTAGAGATATTATTAATTCGATTCTGGAAAGTATAAAAAAGTCATGCACCTAGAAGACACATGACTTTTGAATATAATGAAGGGTATATTTTACATTACCAAGACAAATCGTCTTCTTCGATAGTCCCCACTGACTTATCATCAATCACTTCCGTTTCGTTGGCGACTTCAGTAGTCTCCGTGATTTCTTCATCCGTAAATGTTTGATTTTCTCTAGCGGCAGCTTCGGCAGCTAGTTGTTCGTGATAAAGGCGATCTCTTTCTTCGGCACGGCGTGCAAATTCATCGAAGTCATAATCAGGCATTTGCGCCTGCATCTCTTCAATTAGTACATTAAGGCTATCTCTAAAGCGAGTCAAATCTTCTTTATAGATAAAAAGTTTGTGTCGATTATAGCCTTCCCCATTATCCCGACGCTTACTTTCTGTAATGGTGGCATATTTGTCGCCCCCCTTTGTTTCTCGAATATCAAAAAAGTAAGTCCGGCGTCTGCCTGCCTTAAACTTTTTAGAAAAGACAATATCTTCTCTACGATTATCCATAATTTATAGTGTTTTTTGTTCAAATTCTTAAAAAATAGGTCTCCAAACTTACCATCAGGAAGTGTTAACTCTTCTAAATCATCAACACTACAAAGAGACCTAACAATTGCACATCGCACAAATGTAGCTTAATCACCCCGATTCAACAAATATTTTACGAAAAAAATGCCAAATTACCTAAGAAATAGTAGATTTTACATGATTTTACTATGTCACCTGCCAAAAAAAACAAGAAATTTGAAGGGGCTTTGTTTTTTGTTTTTGCGACACAATACCTTTCAAGATCAAATCACTCAATCAAATCTAAGTAATACTGGTTATTGCTCTCGATTAGCTCTTGATGTGCGCCATATTCTACAATTTTTCCATTTTTTATGACCATAATACGGCTATATGGGAAAGTAGGCGCCAACCGATGTGTAATGATAAGCGCTGTTTTTCCCGCAAGGGAGTCACTTAAAAAAGAAAGAATCTGATGCTCAGTCACCGTATCCACCGCCGACAAACTATCATCAAATATGTAAATATTCGGATCTTTCAAAAAAGCTCGCACAATGGCGACTCGTTGTTTTTGCCCACCTGACAAAGTCACTCCACGCTCCCCAACCATCGTATCAAAGCCATCAGGCAAGCGCATAATATCATCATAAATGGCTATATTTTTTGCCATTTCTATTAATTGTTCGTCCTTAATGGTTTCATCTCCAAAGCGCATATTATTGGCAATCGTGTCCGAAAACAAAAAACTAACTTGGGGGACATAGCCAAACTGCTTGCGCAAAAAGGTCAAATCATATTCCTGGATGTCTATACCATCAATCAAAATTTGCCCCGAATCCACATCATAATTTCGAATTAAAAGCTCCCCGATAGTTGATTTACCCGCACTCACTTCACCAATAATCGCCACTTTCTCCCCTGCCTGTATGTCAAAAGAAACACCATCTAAAGCCAATATTCCAGTCTCTGGATAAGTAAAGCTGACTTCGACAAATTCAATTTTGCCTATAAATTTTGACGGAATAAAAGTCCCCGAAAGCACTTTTGGTTTCATCGTCAAATATTCATTGATACGTTTTTGGGATGCCGCTGCTTGCTGGATCAAAGAAGCCATCCACCCGATAGAAGTCACTGGCCAAGTCAACATATTTACATAAATAACAAATTCAGCAATATTGCCTGGGCTTATCACTCCCTGAACCGCCAGCTGCCCACCTTTATATACCGTAACAACCGTGCTAATTCCAATCAAAATCATCATCATCGGGCGAAAAGCAGCATCAACTCTTGCTAACTCTAGAGATTTACTTTGAAAATCAGCTCCTTGTCCATCAAAGTGCTTAGCAATTACTTTTTCATTAGCAAATGACTTTACCACACGGATTCCAGAATATACTTCTTGGGCGTAAGCATTCAATCTAGCTAGAAGCTCTTGAATGCGCTTACTCTTTTTGTTGATAATATCGCTGACAAAATAAATAGACACAGACAGAATCGGTAAAGGCATGAGCGCATAGAAAGTTAAAATAGGGCTCACCTTAATCATAGAATAAATGACTAAAACAAACAAAAAACTCACATTAATCGCATACAAAATAACAGGCCCTGTAAACATCCTAACCTTGGATACATCTTCCGAAATACGCGCCATCAAATCGCCCGTTGCATGTTCCTTAAAAAACGATAAATCTAACTCAAAATATCGCTTCAAAATGTCTCTTCTCATATCATACTCCATGAGCCGAGACATGACGATTATCGTTTGGCGCATCGCGTACATAAAAATACCTGAAAGAATGGCCGCACCGATAATTAAGCCGCCAAATACCAGCAATGAATGATTGACTTCAGATGGCGCCAATTCGCCTGACTTCACTAACTCCAGATTATCTACGACATAATCCAACCCTTTCCGAATAAGCTTCGGTTGCCACACTCTAAAATAGTTGGATAATACCACAAAACCGATGCCCAGTAGCAGATACCAACGGTACCGTAGGAAGTATTTTTTTAATATAAGAAGATCCTTCAAGTTGCTCTTTTAGAAGACAAATTTTGCACGATTATTGGTTAGGTAAAAGGTATCGTGTCTCGAAAAGTTTCAATACGATAGCAAAATTGTACATTTTTACTGCAAACTTGCATAAAATACTAGTTTCAGGGCTATTTTTTTTGCACTAAAACCCCTACTTTTGGGATTATAATTGTTTTTTTTACAATCTGCACGCTCTAAACTAAACAAACTAAACACAATTTCCATGAATAGAATTGTCACATTAGATGAGTTTATCATACGTCGTCAGAAGGATTTTCCTTTTGCATCGGGAGAACTTTCAGGCCTACTAAGAGATATAGGCGTTGCCGCAAAAGTCATCAATCAAGAAGTTAATAAAGCGGGTTTAGTCAACATTTTAGGCATGGATGGCTCAGAAAATGCGTCTGGCGAAGATGTCGCAAAATTAGATGTTTTTGCCAATGACCGAATGAAACAATTTTTGCAAACAAGTGGAGAGTGTGCCGCTATCGCTTCTGAAGAAGAAGAAGGCTATATCACCATCGACCAGGTTGAAGGCAAAAATTCTGAATATTTAGTTGTTTTTGACCCTTTGGATGGTTCTTCTAATATTGATGTGAATGTAAGTATTGGGACTATTTTTGCTATTTTTCGACGCAAGTCGCCTAGCAATGGCCCCATTGAATTAGAAGATTTTCTACAAAAAGGCACGGCTCAAGTAGCGGCGGGATATGTACTTTATGGCTCTTCGACGATGTTGGTTTATACCACAGGAAAAGGAGTCAATGGCTTCACTTTAGATCCTGGTATCGGTGAATTTTGCTTATCTCACCCTAACATCAAAATCCCACAAAAAGGAAAATACTATTCTTTAAATCAAGGGTATTACAGGAGTTATCGCCCAGGGGTTCAAGCTTACTTAAAACATTGTGAAAAAGAAGGGATTGGACTTAGATATATCGGCTCAATGGTAGCTGACATCCACCGAACGCTTATCAAAGGCGGCATCTTCCTTTATCCTGAAACCAAAACCAATCCTGACGGAAAATTGAGATTGGTCTATGAATGCAATCCGATGGCCTTCTTAGTTGAACAGGCTGGTGGTATCGCTATTACAACGGGGCTTACTCGGGTTATGGAAGAAAAACCAACGGGCTTACACCAGAGAAAAACCATTCTTATCGGTTCGCCCGACATGGTTAATAAAGCGGCGGAGCTGATTCGTGAGAATGTATTGGTCAACTTTGAGTAGTTTACAACGGGGTGTAGCGGTTTAACGGGTGTAGCGGTATAGCAGGTGTAGCGGTTTAACGGGTGTAGCGGTATAGCGGGTGTAGCGGTTTAACGGGTGTAGCGGTATAGCGGTATAATGGGTGTAGCGGCTTAACGGGTATAACGGGTGTATCGGTATAGCAGGTGTAGCGGTGTAATGGGTGTAATGGGTGTCGCGATTAAAGCTGCGACTAGAATACTTCAAAACTACCCGATAGCATCCCATCTCTCCCCAAAACCTGTACATAATAAATCCCTTTCGGCAAATCTTCAATATTCAGAATACCAATAGAAGACGTACTTATGACTCTTTGCCCCAAACTATTAATGACAACGACTTCATTCACGTCCATATCTGTTTTTATATGCAAAAAAGAATGGGTCGGATTGGGAAACAGCTGAAGCCCGTTTTCATTTATCGACGGATTTTGGGATGTGACCACTTCTTTTTGCGCAAGCCAAATCGTCGCATTCATGATTAGACGCTCATGATTACCATTGGCATCTTCGATCCAACCATCATATAGATTATCATGAATATCTCCGCTCCCGTCGTCTGGTGGTGAGCTATCCCCTAAAGCAACTACTTTGCCTTCCCCATAAGTTGCGTAAGCACAAAGTGACTCATAATTGCCCGTATTATTTGCACCTGGACGAAAAACAACACCTTTTACAGAAGTATTTTGACTGGGATGCAATGTCATAGATGTCCCGCCATAAAACTCAACAGTCGTCACATTGCCATAATTTCCGTTCAATAAGGGATCATCAGACAAATTCGGGATATTAAATGTAGCTTCTGTAAAAAATTGATAATCGAACTCAATCCCAAAAGGATTGTTTTGGATGCTATTGCTTTCCATAAAGTCATTCCAAATTGCTGGTGAATCCCAACCGTCGCCATTGCGATCCGAATTATCATGATCCGAAATCATAAACAATCCGCCCCCATTTTGGACAAAATTCATCAAAGCGGTTTTTTCGGACCAAGTGAACTTGATATTAGGCTCACACACCACAAAAATATCATAATTGGATAAATCCTGAACATTAGTCGTACCATAAGTGATCTGCCCACTAACAGGTAAAGTCTCTACAATATACCCTTCTTTTACGCAATCGACCGCCCAAGCAGAGAGTGCGCCCTTCCAATAGTATTCAGGGGTATTGGCAGTAATTCCAGACTGAGCGGGAGTAGGAAAACGTTGGGGATTGGACTCATTGCCCATGATATTATGTTGGTCGGCATCAATAATCCAATCTGCATTATTGGCCATTTCTGCCTTGATTGCATCGAATAGTATTCTTGTCTGTGCTTGCGCAAAATAAGAAAGCAAAACAACTAAAAAGGTCGTAAAAATTGGTTTCATTTTGGAATTTTAGAAGCGTATGGGTCCTTTGGACGTTCAATTTGTCCTTTGGACGTTCAATTTGTCCTTTGGACGTTCAATTTGTCCTTCGGACGTTCAATTTGTCCTTTAGACGTTCATTTGCCTTTGGCGTTCATTTTGTCCTGCCCGCTTATCTCAACGCTCCAACTCTTTCAACGCCCCAAATCCATCAACTAAGACTGAACGGTAGCTATTAATTTGCGTTGCCCGCCCCTGTTTCTAAATTCACAAAGGAAAATACCCTGCCAAGTACCTAGCGCCAAATGGCCGTCCACAATAGGAATGGTGACAGATGTGCCCACTAGTGCCGTTTTTATATGCGCGGGCATGTCATCAGGCCCTTCAAGTGTATGCGTCAAAAAAGGCATATTCTCGGGCACAAGCTTATTGAAAATAGACTCAAAATCTACTCTTACATCTGGATCGGCGTTTTCATTAATAGTCAAGCCAGCCGATGTATGCTGAATAAAAAGCGTTAACAATCCTATATGTGGCAAATCATCTAGTGCCGCTATGACATGGTCCGTAATAAGATGAAATCCCCTAGCAAAAGGGGGAAGTTGAATTTTTGTTTGTGCAATCAATGGTACTTAGATATAGTCGGACACTGTACGCTCCCGAAGTAATAAACTAAACTCAAATTGGTCATCACATAAGTATCATTACCATTACTATCCCCACGCTGATGACCAGGCAAGCCAATATTGACATCCCGCAAAGAACGATCCGCCAACAATGGCGCTATCGGCCCACGCAACCCTTCCAAATCACCTGGATCCGCATAAACCGTACTTACATCGTCCAAGTAGTCCATGAAAAGCTTTCTGGCACTAATTTCGAGATTCAAACTCCATTCAAAATTTAAATCCACCTTAAAACCAATACCGTAAGTAGCCGCCAAAGTAGTCGTATAGTATTCTTCGCCAGAAAACTGCCCTTCGGTGCCATATTCACGCAAATTATAAGTGGTCCCGTCTAGTTCCGTTTGTGGATTAAAGTTAAAGACTGTAAAACCACCAAACAGATAAGGTGTATAAAACTCATCCCTAGAGCCATGAATATACTTAAAGAAGTTAAATTCAAATTGGCTCGTAAATTCATAGATATTTGAATGAAAATTCAGGTTTCTATTTTTCTCAAAAACATTCTCCGAATCGGCATCATCTGCTCTCAAATGCCCATACCCCAGCCCTAGTTTGACATTAACTCTTGGATTAGAGTCATATCTCGCAAAAGCCGTCCCTGATAGTCCTGGTTTATTTAGGCGAAAATTGCTATTCAAGTCACCAAAATAATAGGCGACACCAGCACCGCCACCCACTTCCCAGCCGTGTTGCGCTTTTGCCGTAAGGCTAAAAACAAACAAAATGGCTACTAAAGCCGTAATTTTCAAATTGATTTTATTCATGGATATCGTCATCTCGTAGTTTAACATCAAATAACAGGCAAATATCTTGCCCAGCTAAGGCCCAAGCGCTTAGACTTTCCTAAAACGATGTTCGATTAAGCAATGTTGTTGGGGGAAACAACTTTTAAAGCAGTCCTGCTTTCGCCGAAATATCCAACATCCTGTCGATAGACACCCGCGCATCACGGATAATATCTTCTGGAAGGGTGACTTCCGGCAGTTCATACTTCAGGCAAAGGTACAACTTTTCTAATGTATTCAGGCGCATGTGCGGACATTCATTGCAAGCACACATATTATTTGGTGGAGCGGGGATAAATTCTTTGTTAGGACTAGACTTCTCCATTTGGTGAATAATCCCGGGCTCGGTAGCCACAATAAAAGTCGTGGCAGGATTTTCTTTGGTATATCTCAACAATCCAGAAGTAGAACCAATAAAATCCGCTTGATCCAAAATCACCGACTCACACTCTGGGTGTGCAATCAACTTCGCTTCTGGGTGTCGGATTTTTAGTTTCGTAATTTTTTCGACAGAAAAAATCTCATGTACCATGCACGAGCCATTCCACAAGACCATATCGCGCCCCGTTTTCTTGACGAGATACCGCCCTAAGTTAATATCTGGCGCAAAAATAATTTTCTTATCCTTGGGTACACTATCAATGATATGTACTGCATTGGTTGATGTACAGCACAAATCCGTCAAAGTCTTCATTTCGGCTGTCGTATTGACATAACTCACGACTACATGGTCTGGATATTTCTCCTTAAATAGCTTAAAAAGTGGAGCAGGCGCTGAGTCCGCCAAAGAACACCCGGCTTTCAAATCAGGTAACAATACTTTTTTGCTTGGAGAAAGAATTTTAGCGGTTTCGGCCATAAAGTGAACTCCTGCAAAAACAATAATATCTGCATCTGTTTCGGCTGCTTCTTGCGAAAGCCCTAGACTATCTCCCACATAATCTGCGATATCCTGAATATCCCCTTCTTGGTAGTAATGCGCTAAAATAATGGCATTTTTCTCTTTTTTGAGCCGATTTATTTCTTCAAACAAATCTAAAGTCGGATCTACATCTATGTCTAAAAAGCCTGTATTCTTTAATTCTTTGGTAGCAAACGTTAATTCATCCTGCATTTTCTGTACGTTTTTAATATTTAGGATGCCTTGCGGCAAAAATTGTAGTGTTCCTGACTACCTTGATTAAACGTTTGGATTTTGGGAATGTTTTATGGATAGTTTAGCTATTTTTTATTTGAGTTAAGTCTGACGGTATGCTGACAGATTGGCTTCATGCTTGCTTAATTTCCAGGACCTTGGCAAAAGATAAAGGCTTAAAGATCAAGGGATTACAAAAGCTGGCTATCTGTAAAAAACAGCTCCAATCCAAAATGACAATTCAGGAATTGGCTCCAATAGCCACAGGTAAGCGGTAAAAGGGACAAAAGACTTCAAAGCGCCCCACTAGTTAACAAAGGTTTAAGAAACCCCTGTTTTAATCTACTCGCTTCGTATTTTTAGCTTTCCTTAAGCTTGTCAAGGTTTCTCAAACCGAGCATCGCGAATTTTCATTTTGTTTCTTTTCTTGAAACCCTTCCATAGGTTTCCCTTTCTTAAGGGCAACCATATGGTAACAAAATGAAAATTGGCTCATTGCTCCAAATCGGGAAT
>CAMZKG010000225.1 GCA_947311105.1 uncultured Saprospiraceae bacterium | reverse complement strand
TTGCTATTTTTTTATCACGTAGCCTAGCTACGCTTCAAAAAAAATAGCTTTAACATACACAAAAATGCCTATTTTCTGTCTAAAAATAGGAGCACCTAAACAGTTACGGCTGGGTATAACTTAACCACTAGTTTTAATCTACTTGCTTCGTATTTTTGACCACAATTTAAAGATATGAAGAACTCAAAGTACATAAACCTTTACCTTGCAAACGGACAAATGAAATAAAAAAATAGTGTAACTGGCTCCCTGTGTGCTTTAAAATAGAATATTTTTTGAATAACAGGATTGATGCGCCGACTCCTACAAAGCATAAAAAATGAAAAAACAAATAATCTTGCTCCTATTATTAACAATAATCTCTTTTGCTTTTAAAGAAAATAGAATAAAATCAAAAAACAGGCCGATTAGCAAAAAGGAAGTATCTATGGATGATGAGCTCATATCAAATCCTGATCTAATTAACATGGTGCTTTCTCAACTTAATATAAAAAAAGAAAATTGTAAAACCAACTTTATATCTATTAAAGATATGCCTGACAACAAGGAAATGAGCATTGTTATCATCCCTGAAATCAGTAACGAAGAAAAAGAAGAATATTATTTTGAACTAAACAGTTATATTTTGATTGTAAATAAAAAAACAGGCAAAATTAAAAGTAAATTCTATGAAAGTAGTAAAACTAATGATTGGACTTCTGATGCCTTAGTACTAACCGACATCACCATTGACACGGCACCGTATAACATCAAAAAAGACAAAAGAGCATTTGGTGTAAGAGTTCATTATATTGGCAGTTCAAAACCTAATCCTTATGAAGCGGAAACTATTTCTTTATTCATTGATGATAACAACAAATTAAATAGAGTTTTAAACAAATACGAAGTAAATGGAAATTTTGGTGAATGGGACACAAGTTGTGCTGGAGAGTTTACTAATTTTAATAGTATTTTAATTATTTCTAACATCTCAATAAATAATTACTACAATATTAATGTTAAAACTACAACAATTCAAACTGATCAATTTGAAGATAAAAATGGAGATTGCCAAAGTACCGACTTAAAAACCATTAACAAATCAAAGTTAATATTTAATGGGGTCGAATATAAGGAAAGCGGTTTATAACAAAAAACACAACATTGATTCAACTACAAATAACAACACTCGGTATGGAGCAGGCCTTCCTTCTCTTCGTTACATTCTTTTAAGGTTTTGCGCAGGCTGCGCGGCTGCGGCACGCTACATGCCGCGCGCGGCAGCACAACTCCTAAGTACTTTCGGCACTAAAGACCAGCGAGCGCACCAAAGACCAACAATGCCAATCTTTGGCCACTTCACATCAGGCCTTATGTTTTTGGATGACATTGATTGTTGCGCGCTGCATTTTTTCTTCGATACCGCCATAGTGATTATCATAATCTCGTTGAGAACGTCTGATTACTTCCATGGCTTCTTCTTTGCCATAAATCGCTGCAATTTCTACTCTATTTAGGGATTCTCCAGGAATTGTCTTATAGGTCAAGAAATAGTGTCTAATCCGATTGATGATAGACTCGGGGCAATCCGCTAACGAATTCCACGAGTAAGTCTCATCTCCCTTTAGGACCGCAATAATTTTATCGTCAGCTTCGCCATCATCAATCATACGGATACCGCCAATAGGGATTGCAGGCACGATGATATTACCGTGAGCAATGTTACGTTCTGTCAGTACAACAATATCCAAAGGATCTCCATCTCCAACAATTCCTTTACGGCTGCTTTTTAGCATGCAATAATCTGCCACTTCTTCTGCACAGTAGGTCTGTGGCAAGAATCCATAAAGCGCAGGGACAATATTAGAGAATTTTTGTGGGCGATCCACTTTCAAGAATCCAGATTGTTTATCAATCTCATATTTTACAGAATCATGTGGGGTCATTTCTATGAAGGACATGACTATTTCTGGCGCATCATCACCAATATTAATACCATGCCAAGGGTGAGATTGGTATCTCATGCCCATATTTCTCCATAAATCGTTAAGTTCTTCACTCATAACTATTCAATTTTTTTGTGCAAAGGTAATGGGGTTAACTATTAGATGGGCGAAAATGTTACGCTTTGTGACATAACAAAGACTTAATGAACGCCCCTAAGCGGGATTTTTGAAGTATGCAAGAATTGTTAAGCGATGATATTGCTATCGCTTTCATGCTCCGACATAACATAATATCTTGGATCATCCACCGCATCAATAATCACTTCTTCAAACTTAGAAGAGCCCTTGCGCAAAAGTCTCTTACAATCTTCGCTCAAATGCTTTAAGCGGACAGTTTTACCTGCTTTTTCATATTTATTGACTAGAGAAAACAAAGCTTCCAGCCCACTATGGTCAGAGACTTTGGCTTCAATAAAGTCTATTTCCACGATATCAGGGTCTCCTGCTACATCAAATTTACTATTAAACATCTGGATGCTTCCGAAAAATAAGGGGCCAAAAATTTCGTATTTTTTCACGCCATCTTTCACTGATTTTCTCGCACGTATTCGCTTTGCATTCTCCCAAGAAAAAACCAACGCACTAATAATCACACCGGCTATTACCGCAATCGCAAGGTCAAACATAACGGTCAATGCCGATACTAAAATCAAAACAAAGGCATCCATCATTGGTATTTTCCGCAAAATCCGGAAGCTAGACCACGCAAATGTACCTATAACAACCATAAACATGACGCCCACCAAAGCGGCAATCGGTACTTGCTCAATCATCCCTGATGCAAACAAAATAAAAACCAACAAAGTCACAGCGGCAACGATGCCCGAAACTCGGGTGCGTCCACCACTTTTGATGTTAATCAAAGACTGACCAATCATGGCACAACCACCCATCCCCCCAAATAACCCTGTAATTATATTGGCGCCACCTTGTGCGACACACTCCCTATTGGAGTTTCCGCGTGTCTCTGTAATTTCATCTATAAGATTCAAGGTCATCAAAGATTCAATCAAGCCTATTGCCGCAAGAATTAAAGCATAAGAGCCAATAAATTTAAAGGTCTCCCAAGTGAAGGGTACTTTCGTAAAAATATCTTTTTGAAAGATTGGAAGCCCGCCTTTGAGACCTTCTCCCCCTCCATCACGAATAAAAGAACCTACGGTGGCTACATCCAAATGTCCAAATATAGCTATCAAAGAAACCGCCACTATGGCAACTAAAGCTTCGGGAATTTTTGGCGAAAGCAAAGGCAAGCCCCACATCAAAAACATGGTCAATAAAACTAGTCCAACCATCCACAAAAGCTGATTTCTTGGCAAAAAAGACTTTGCCTTGCCTTTTTTCTCTATCGTATAAATACCGTCATCAGTGATATTGTACTTCACTTGATGCTTATCTGCACTAAAAACTTGTCCATCGCTAATCTCCAACATCACTGCTTGAGTCGCAGGATTGATGAGCTGGTTGCCTTCCTTTCGGAATAATAAGGTCCCCGTCTCCATATCCACCACATCATTGCCCTTGACATTGTATTTTTTCACAACGGACTCCGTGACAAATTTAGAATTTCCGTAAGGATCCTTCTCAACTTGCTTGAACATCCCTATCTGAGATAGAAAAATTACAATCGCCAGGCCATTTACAAAGCCCATCATCACTGGATGGGGAATCAACCTTACAAATTTTCCGAGTTTTAGAAAACCCGCCGCCATTTGGATGAAGCCCATCAAAATTACTGTCGCAAACAAATAGTACAAACCTAGCTGTTCTTCTTCTGGCCCCATGGCATTTCCTTTGGCTACTAACGCGACCATCACTACGGCCAAAGCGCCTGTCGCCCCGGAAATCATCCCTGGTCTTCCGCCAAAAATAGACGTAATCAACCCAATCATAAACGCAGCATACAGTCCCACAAGGGGATCAACTCCAGCCACAAAGGCAAAAGCTACAGCTTCTGGCACCAAAGCCAAGGCTACTGTCAAACCCGACAAAACATCATTTTTGATGTTCGCCATTCTTTTTCTTACAAATTCCATGTCCGATTTTTAAAAGCAAGCGGCAAAAGTACGGGTATTTTAATTGCCATATGTAACTATCCATGGTTTAACGGGTGTAACGGTGCAAGGGTTTAACGGTGTAGCGGTTTAACGGGTGTAGCGGGTGTAACGGGTGTAGCGGGTGTAACGGGTGTAGCGGTCTAGCGCTGTAGCGGGTGTAACGGGTGTAGCGGTCTAGCGGGTTTAGCGGGTGTAACGGGTGTGGCGGTCTAGCGGGTTTAGCGGTGTAGCGGGTGTAAAATAGAAGTTAATGCCTGAATCGAAGTTTGAAAATATGGGATCGACCAAAAACCCCGTAGGTTTCCCTGCTTAGCCCATAGTAAAGCTATGGGCTAAGAAAGGTTTGTGATGTGCACAATTGCACAAAATAAAGTTTTGCTCCACTCTTTAAACTATAGACTACACCTTTTTTCGGAGTAAGCACAATTATTTATCCTTATCCCCAAACCAATTCACATTTCGGGATAAGTACATGACTGCGGCGAGCACCAAAAACAAGCCTACGCTTCCCACCAACAAAGCCAAATCTTCGAGCTGTAACACAACATAAATAAACCCATAAATAATCATCAACAACAGACCTAACAAACCCGCTTGCCTAAAATTATTTAGGATAAATTTGCTGTAAAGCGCAATTAATCCAATCGTCGCAGTAGCTGCAATCACATAGGCTCGCTTAAAACCGACCTGCTCCGAAAAGGACAATAAAAGTAAATAGAATATACTAATGGCCAAGCCAATCAATAAATACTGAAAAGGATGTAGTTGATGTTTGCCGAGCACTTCAAAGAAAAAGAAAATCAAAAAAGTTAAAGCGATAACAAATAAGGCATATTTGCCCGACCGGTAATTCAAATGGTATTCATCCACCTTTTTAATGAGAGAAACACCAAAATCACTTCGATCAAAACGGTACTTATCGCCAAGCCAAGTTTGCGGAAAATTTCGATTCAAGTCATAGATTTTCCATGTTGCGGTAAAGCCCTTGTCGCTAGGAGTATAGCTTTCGCGCAAAAAATTCCCCCTAAAGCTGGGATCTTTCCAAGGAGAAGCAATTTGGACAGTCGTTTCTTTTCCGACAGGCGTAAATCCGATATAATCAGTTCCTTGAAGATCCAGATCAAATTCAAAAGGAATGGATGCAACATCAGGCTGCAATTTAATTTTACTATGGAGCCCGCTTCTCAATAAATTGGGCGCTTCTGAGCCCGACTCTAACGCATAAGTTTGTGACCCCAATTTAATATTTGTTTGGCTTTTAATACCTGTATTATCGGAGATACCGATACTCACCCATGCCCGATTCCACAGCACCTGCTTTGCATCAAGTTGAAGATTGCTCCAATTTGGCAGCTTAAAATGACCTTTCAAGTGCAACTTAGACTTATAAAGCATCACTTCGAATCGATTTCTATTGCGAATCTCATTAACCACATCCCCAGATATATCCAAAGATTCGGGTAAAATGTGCAAGATTTTGATGGTTTCGATGAGTTCTCCATTGGATTTTTCGTAAGATTCCCGATAGGGTACCATGATGATTGGCCCTGCCACCACCTGCTCTTGCCCCCATTTTTCGCTCACTTCGAATTTTGCCCCATCTTTCAGGCTTTGTCTATCCCTAATCAATTGTCGCACCATCGAAATGGGTATCATCAATAAAAGAATAATGAATCCTATAAATGCCATCTTGCCGATGATAGATTCTCGTAGGATGTGGCTAAAGCTTGCTCTTGGTTTTCTTTGTTCTCTCATTTTTCTTTATTTAAAAGTACTTTGTATTTAAAAGCAAAAGTAAGGCATTTTATTTTATGAAGTTGAGATTATTTTTTTGAAAAGGTAAATTTTAGTTAATTCTGCTTATATTGTGGCAAAAAATACAAAAATGACTCATAAATACTTAGAATATATCTCAGACGAACATTTGCTTGCCTGTATTGAAAACCTTCACAATTCATATTTAAAAGCAAAAGAAAACATCAGTAAACGCAAGTTTTACAAAAACAAAATTGACACTTTCAAACTAACATTTGATGCAAAATTTAACCATTTGTTCGAAGACGAATTAATCAAAGCAGAGATTAATCGTCAGATTGATAAATCTATAAACAACTCTATTGGTACCTTCCATGAACAAATCTTAGGCGGGATAAAAGGATTCGAAATAGGAAACCTTAGTGGTTTTGACATCAAAGCCACGGACAATACATTATTTGCAGACATAAAAAACAAGCACAACACAATGAATAGCAGCTCTGCCGAAAGTCTTTTTCAAAAACTTGCACGTTATGCGGACACTTACAAAAATGCTAAATGCTACTGGGTGCAGATACTAGCTAAGGGCAGCTTCAATGAAAAGTGGTATGGAGAAATTAATGGAAAAGAATACAGCCATAGTAGAGTTTTCAAAATATCAGGAGATCAATTTTATAGGCAACTCACAAACAGAAAATTTGCGTTATTAGAATTGTATCAAGTACTACCCAGCGCCATAGATGATTTCCTAAGTGCAACAAATAATGATCCCCAAAAGCAAACATCTGCCTTAGAAGAAATCAGCCAAAGCGCAAAAAACACGAATCGAACTATATTAGACGAGATTACATTCGAAAACTATAGCTATTATTTGGGCTTTGATAAGCTTTGATAGTAATCATTCAAAAATTTTACTATCGAAAAACCGACTTCCTGCCCTAAATTACAAGGAACTGCATTACCTATCTGCTTATATTGCTGAGAAACTGAACCTGCAAACAACCAATCATCCGGGAAAGTTTGAATCCTAGCATATTCACGCACAGTAAAAGGTCTAGTCTCATCAGGGTGGCACCTTTCCGTCTGCTTTTGTGCAGGACTGCATGTCAATGTTAGACTAGGCTCATCCCACCCGATACGACGAGCCATCCCCGTTTTACCACCACCAAGATAATAGCTTTTACCCATATACTCTTTTTGGATATTAACAGGAAGATCTCGCCAATATCCTTTGGGCGGTACCATATCCAACACCTTTTTTTTATGCTCGGGATACTGTGAGCCGCCAGAATCAGGCACATCACAATCATATAAATCTCCCTTTTTTAGAGCATCGACCAAATTAAAAACTCTAGTGTGTGGTCTCGGATAATGATATGCAACATTAATATCTTTACGAATACCGACCAAAAAGACTCGTTCTCTTTTTTGCGGCACTCGATAATATATCGCTTTTAAAACTTGAATGGGGACAACATTGTAACCTATCTCATCCAAAACAGAAATCATCCCTTGTATAGTTCTTCCTTTTTCATGAGATAGTAAGCCTTTTACGTTCTCTCCTATGCAAATAGGCGGATTGGTTTCTTGTACAACTCTTGCAAACTCATAAAATAGTGTTCCTCTAGTGTCTTTTAAACCTAGCTTTTTACCAGCATAACTAAAAGCTTGACATGGAAAGCCACCTGTTACGACTTCTACTTTGTTTTTATATTTAGAAAAATCAAAATTCTTAACGTCTCCTTCTAATACATTCCAATTAGGGCGATTAATCCTTAACGTCTCACAAGCCCATTTATCAATTTCATTTAGTGCAACACACTTCAAACCGGCTTTTTCTAACCCGATAGCTAAGCCCCCTGCACCCGCAAATAACTCTAGCACCTTGTATTCTTTCTGGGGAGTGACACTATTATCGACATCGTCAAGGGAAGTATCGGATTCAACTCCTACAAACAAATCCAATTGTTTTCGTTCATAAACCCGATAATTACTTATGGGCTCACGAACGGCTGACAACCGACCGTCCCGATCCCATCTTCTTAGAGTCTCTTTGCTCTTTCCAAGAATTTCTGCTGCTTCAGCAAGCGAATAATAATTTTTCATAACCATATTACACAACCTTATACATTGGTTATGCAAAATTACATCATTTTTCGATAAAAACAAAAAAATTCAAACAAATATTTTCCGAACATCCCACTCCTAGACCACCGACTCACTCCCAACCATAATTAAAGCTAACACTAATACGCTCTTCTTCGGACATATTCATCACTACTTCATGGCGGAGCCAACTTTCCCAAAGCAGGACATCGCCGACCTTTGGTTCGATATAAATAAAGCTCCGCATTTCTTCTCGTGCCTGAGCGCTTCGCATTGGAGATGCCATCATCATCGTATGCCGTGGATCTTCAAATTTTATTGCACTACCCTTAGGTACCGCAACATAAGTCGTCCCACTAATGACACTATGGGGATGTAGATGAGATGTATGTATCCCGCCTTGCGGCAAAATATTAATCCAGATGGAATCCAACTTGATCTTCTTGCCCCCCAAATCAAATTGCAAATCTTCAATAAAAGCCGCCACATGCTTATCCAACAGCTCAACCAAGTCCACAAAGATCGGAAACCAATACCCCAAATTATCCAATGACGAATAACTCGTATAACCTGGATAATTATTCTCTTCGCACCACCTTTGTCCACCTTCATCTCCTTCTGCTATGGATATACATGATCTCTCCAATTCTTCGGCATCAGGAGCCGTACCTAGTTCGGATAGTTGCGCACGATATAGGCGAGTTACAAATAAAGAAGCAATTTTTGACATAACTAACGGGCTTTTCGTTTCTAAAAAGAATGTGCGCAAGTTAGGCTTTTTTTGCGAATCATCGGATCTTTGTGCCAATTCGTTGGAGCCAATTCTTGAATTGGCTCTACGGCGATATTTGCTGCGCTTGTCATCACCCAACAAATCAATACTTCGCCCAAATCCACTCTAATATTTTGCGCATTTCGGGCTTATAGACCTTGGATGAGCTAAGGTAATTGTTATGTATAAAACTAAAAATCACCTTTTTGCCCTTTTGGGTAGTCATAAATCCTGATAGACTATGTACGCCCGACATCGTACCCGTCTTAGCAAAGACATAATTGGGATACCATTCTTTGATAGAGCCTTTGACTTCTCCTTGCGGAAAAATAGTCTCCAGTCTTGATATTGGTTGGCTTTGCATCAAATAGCTCACAACAGCCACCATATCCATGGGCCGAAATTTATTGTAACGAGACAAACCAGAGCCATCCACCCACCTTGCTTCTATCCCAAGTGGCGCTAATACTTCCTGCTTGGCATAAGGAATAATCGAGTCTTCCGACAAAATCCCAGTTTTTGCGTAAGCGGCCATCAATAACAATTGTTCCGCCATCAAATTATCACTTTCTTGCATCATAATGGCATAAACAGAATCCGCTACAACCGTCTTTAAACGCTGGGCAGTCGTAGGAGGTAAGCCACAGACCGTAGCCACTACCCGTCGATGTAACGTATCCCCCAAAATCCGAGCAAAAAAAGCATCGTCATAATCAAAAGGCACTTCACGCTCATAAAGATTGGGACTTTTGCCGTGCAAATGAATACGATTTTTTTCTTTAGAAAAACTTAGCTTATCGTTTGTAGCCGTATAACTAATATTGTTTTGAAAAATTCGGGCAGTCGTCACAAATTTTTGCGCCAGTGAGTCATAACGGAATTGTATCGCATTTTTATAAATCGGCATCGGTGACCGCCAAGCCGAATACCGATAAGGCACATCATCCCATGCCCAGCCCGACCCCAGCCCCGTTGTCCTAAAATTATCGGAGCAAAAATACAAATCATGCTTATTTTCCGCAAGGAACCGATATGTCACTGAGTCCCACTCCAATCGGTCATCCAAAAAAACAGGATTTCCAACGCCCCAAAACAAAAGACTATCTCCGTGTGATGAATACACTATCGAAGTCAGGGTATCAGGCAAATAATTCATAGCCGTCATCAACGTCACCATCTTGGTATTGGAAGCAGGTGTAAAATACTTGTCCCCATTAATATTGGTCATTATTTTTCCCGTAAGGGCATCCTTGACCACCAAGCCCGAAAAAGCCTGCTGAAACACGGGATTTTCATTGAATTGATGGCTGATTTTGCGTCCGAAGCGCATTTCTCGGGTGCATCCCACCGATAGAAAAACAACAAAGATGATCAAGAAAGTGCGCATATTATTTCTTTTCTTGTATCGCAAAATCAATCGCTTTGATTGCTTTTAAAGAGTCTCTACGCATATATTGCTCCACCAACAAGCTATATTTTCCTGATTCAGGAAACCAAGTATTGGTCTGTATGGGGATTTGCATCACACACTCTTTGGACGAACACTTGCCGAGCCATTGCCCATCTTTTTGCGCAAGCGTCAAAGACGTGACCTGCTCTATCCTATCTTTACCTTGTAGCGCTTTTTGCCCTTTCGGAAAAACAGTGGTGAACTTTACATAAAGGTTTTCATTGGAAAAATCCGGCGTATGGTGCACAGTCAACAACAGATTATATCGCTTGGATGTATCCGTTATCTCAAAATCAAACTTTAGAGAATCCGCATAAGTCCAACCCGCTTCCCCCATCTTATGGGTATCCGAATACAAATAATGTTCGCCACAACCCGCAACGAAAATCACCGCCAAAACAAAGATTATCAACTTCTTAAACATCATGACAATTTCTTTTTGACAAAGGTAAGGAATTTATAAGGTTTTTAAGTTTTGGTACTTAAGTTTAACGCGTCTTCCTTTATTAAGGCAAAATTTGAAGGTGTTTGAAAGCTGAATTATAGCCGGCTACCGCCGTTCTCTTCCTTCGGCTGCCGCATCCGACCCTGCGGGCTCGGCTAGTTTCAATTGAACAATTGAGTCCACTCCGAAAAGTCAATGTCATGCTTTGGTTTGGCAAGGTTTCTCAAACCGCACGATTGCACAACAAAAAAAGGGGATACGTTTTATTTGGTTAGAGCAAAAACGTAATCCCACTTAAAAAGAAACATACTTCTTATAGGTTTTGGGCAATACCAACAACCGAAACAATAAAATCAGGCAACAAATAAGCAATTTTACTATACCGTTACACTGTCCTATCAAGTTTTCTGATCGATACTAAAAGTGGGTACCGAAAAATCCTAACCTAAACCTTAGGCGCATTCATCGTTGAACCACTCCGCTCTCTGCGCGAGTATCCGTTCGAGCCCATCCACAGCACAAACCCCAAACTTGGGCTTATCTGCTTCAAAGCCGGCTATCATACCTACACCCTACTCAGAAAATAATAGGAGGCAATAGCCCTGGGTTTTTACACCCCTTTGCTGACGTCCAGCTAATAAATCAAAAATGGAAACTAGATTGGCCGTCAGACTTGACGACTCAATCGAGATATTAGCCGTCAATACAGAACTGTACAAGGAATTGCTTCATAGAAACAATCTCTCTGCACCAATTTGCTATTTAGACTTAATATCATCATGATTAGAAGTTTGAAAAATGATCAAAATACGCACTACTTATGCGCCTATATCCACAAAGACGCATTAAAAACAAAAATAGTTCCCTTGGTAGCAAAAAAAGTCGTAATTTTGAATCTGTCTAAATAAGGACTCATGCTGCAACTGCTAAAAAGGCTATTAAACAAGGAAAAAGGAGCGCTCTTCACCGTCACTGGCTTTAAGAATCAGCAGGTTGCATCTAAGCTACTTTCTGTGGGCATACTACCTGGCAGTCAGCTCCAAATCATCCGCAAAGCCCCCAATGGGTTTGTTTATTACATCAAAGTAGATGAGATTTCCATCGCCTTGCGGCAAAATGAATTGGACGCCATCGTCATGAAAAAAAATGGAACGGATGCCTAAAACGACCATTTTTCTAGCGGGCAATCCCAACTCTGGTAAGACATCCACCTTCAACATACTGACAGGTTTGCACCAAAAAACAGGCAACTTCCCTGGTGTCACCGTTGAATGCAAGTCGGGTACCGTCGTATTACCCAATCATCAAAAAGTCAATCTAATTGATTTACCGGGCGCCTATAGTTTTTATCCGACTTCTATGGATGAGCGGATTGTGGTACAACACTTCGTTGATCTCACAACAGGTGCTTTCCCTGAATATGTGATTTTTGTCGCGGACATGCTCCATCTCGAAAAACACACGCTCCTTCTCCAACAAATCATGGATACAGGCGCTAAGGTTATTTTAGCACTCAATATGGCGGACCAGGCCGAGCGCCATGGCATTGATATTCAAGTTGACGTTTTGCGCAAGTATCTTAATATCCCAATCATCAAAATTAGCGCACGAAGTGGATATGGAATTGATGAGCTAAAAATTGCCGTCCAAAACGTCATCGAGTCCACGCCTAAAAGTCATCTACCTTTTTATAAGCTTTCGCAAAATGAGCTCCAATTAACCGAGCAGCTAAAAAGTCATTTTCCCGAGCACAATAGCTACCAAAGGCTATTATTGCTACACCACTACCAGTGGCTCCCTTTTTTGTCGAAAGACGAAAAAAACTATATCCAAACAATCGCCAATAATTATGACTCGCTAAAAGGGCAGATTGAAGAGACCATGAGTCGATACAACCACTTTTTGCCGGCCATTCATCGTAGTATCAAAAAATCAAACCAATATTCAACAGGGTTTTCAGACAAGCTGGATGCCATCCTAACCAATAAATGGCTAGGGCCCATCATCTTTTTTGTCGTTATTTTCTTTGTTTTTCAGGCAATATACTCCTGGGCGAGCTACCCGATGGATTTGATTGACGGCTGGTTTTCGAGCTTAAATACTTACGTAAAATCCATATTACCTGCCGGTTGGCTTCGCAATTTGCTAGCAGACGGGATTATTGCGGGTTTGGGGGGCATTGTTATATTCATACCCCAAATTGCCATACTATTTTTTTTAATCGGAATATTGGAAGAAATCGGGTACATGTCTCGAGCGGTCTTTTTGTTTGATAAGCTGATGCAACGATTTGGCTTAAGTGGCAGGAGCCTAGTCGCTTTAATTTCAGGCGGAGCTTGTGCCATCCCTGCGATTATGACTACGCGGACTATTGGCAATTGGAAGGAGCGGCTCACCACTATATTGACCCTACCTTTTATTAGTTGTTCGGCGAGACTTCCAGTCTATGTCTTGCTGGTGGGCATTGCCGTTCCCGACAAATATTATTGGGGAATTGGACTTCAAGGGCTGGCTTTTACGGGACTCTATTTGATCGGTATCATGGCTGCCCTACTTGGTGGACTAGCCCTAAAACACATCATCAAAACTGATGAACGAAGTTTCTTGGCGATGCAAATGCCTTCTTATCGCTTCCCTGTCTGGCGCAACATCTTCCTGAATATGTGGGAAAAAACAGGCTCTTTCGTCATCGGAGCAGGCAAAATCATCATGCTGGTATCGGTCATCATTTGGGCTTTGGCTAGTTATGGCCCTGTCGGAACGATGCGCCAGGCTGAGATGCTGGCCCATCAGGTCGCCCAAAAACAACAAATGGACGTCAACCAAACCGCCAACCTAGTAGCTTCTTACCGCCTAGAATCATCTTATGCGGGCCGACTCGGAAAAGTGATTGAGCCAGCCATCCGCCCATTAGGCTATGATTGGAAAATTGGGATTGCCTTACTAACTTCTTTTGCGGCTAGAGAAGTATTTGTAGGTACGATGTCCACGATTTATAGCATTGGCGAAGATGCAGACGAGCAGACCTTGCGGCAAAAAATAACTAATTATCGGGATGCCAATGGGCGTTTGGTGTTCTCTACGGCAACATCTTTCTCTTTACTCATCTTTTATGTCTTTGCCATGCAATGCATGAGTACGTTGGCGGTCGTCAAGCGAGAAACAAACAGTTGGAAATGGCCTATTCTGCAATTTTTGTTTATGACAGGACTCGCCTATTTGGCGGCACTATTGGTTTATCAGATAATGAAATAATCCACCAATCACTATTCAACAATTTCGTTTCCAGTAATAAAAACCAACAAATAACGACCTTTTATCATATATTTTAGGTTAAAACTAAAATTTTTTCCCGTTTTTTTTGTTTTAGACCATAGCTATTGCTTGCTTTGCAGTTCAAAAAATAAAAACCAATGAACCTTCGCTCTTTTTTCTTTGTATTAATCGCTTTCTTTTTGCTTTCTTCTGTGCCTTTGTTGGCGCAAGTCGAAACGGGCACAACCATCAGCCAAGGTACGACGACCACAACTTCTACAACTCCAAGAGTCCGAAGACCTAAGTTTACGGACGGGTTGTCTTTAGATAGTGGCACCATTGCGGATCAGTTCAAATTCATCACTACCCGTTCTAATAGTTACCAAAACTATAAAGTCATCAAAAAAGATTGGCTCAATACCATAAAAGCTCATGTCGTTGACTCTCTTCACACTTTCAAAAAAGAACTTGCCAACGAAAGACTCCAGGTAAGCACCCAAAAAGATGAAATCAATGCACTCAATACCAAATTAACCAAGGCTAACGAAACAATTAATAGCCTAGAGAAAGAAAAGAGTAGCGTTAGTTTTCTTGGTATGCAAATGAATAAAGGGGCTTACAAAGGGCTTGTTTGGACAATTATTGCAGGCTTGTTAGGGACCTTACTCTTTTTTATCTACCGCTTCAGAAATAGCAATCTCGTAACCGTAGAAACCCGTAAAAATCTCGAAGAACTACAAGAAGAATTTGAAGCTTACAAAAAACGAGCTCTCGAAAGAGAACAAAAAGTCAGACGTGAACTCCAAAATGTACTTAATAAACGGGGAGAGCAGTAACGGACTCAACGGACTCAACGGACTCAACGGTGTAGCGGTTTAACGGTGTAGCGGATTCAACGGTTTAGCGGTTTAGCGGTTTCAACGGTTTAGCGGTTTAACGGACTCAACGGTTTAGCGGTTTAGCGGTTTCAACGGTTTAGCGGTTTAACGGACTCAA